>PITX01000043.1 GCA_017577345.1 Clostridiales bacterium | reverse complement strand
CTCATGAGCCGTCTGGTGCAGGGCGATGTCGGCTGCGGCAAAACGATGGTCGCCGCCGCCGCCGCATTTTGCGCCGTGCGCAACAAAAAGCAGGCCGCGATTATGGCACCCACTGAAATACTGGCAAAGCAGCACCTTGACCGGCTTGCGCCGCTGCTTGCGCCGCTGGGAATACGCTGTGTTCTTTTGACCGGCTCCATGCCTGCGGCGCAAAAAAAAGCAGTGCGGCAGGCGATTGCCGACGGCGAAGCGGATCTGATTATCGGTACGCACGCGCTCCTTACCGAGGCAACGGTTTTCTCCGATCTCGGGCTTGTGGTTGCAGACGAGCAGCACCGCTTCGGCGTTGCGCAGAGAGCCGCCCTGCTTGCCAAGGGCGAGCAGCCGCATCTTCTCATCATGTCTGCCACTCCGATCCCCCGTACATTGGCACTCATCCTCTACGGTGATCTGGATGTCTCCTTAATAGATGAGCTTCCGCCGGGCAGACAGCCCGTGGAGACTTTCCTTGTCGATGAGCGTTACCGTGTCCGTCTGAACGGCTTTATCCGCAAGCAGGCAGAGGAGCATCATCAGACCTTTATCGTCTGCCCTGCCATCGAAGAAGGAGAAACCGACTCCTTTAAGGCGGCGGAGCAGTGGGCGCGAACGCTGAAAGAGCATGTCTTCCCGAATCTCCGCATTGCCCTGCTGCACGGCAAAATGAAAGGCGCGGAGAAGGAAACCGTCATGGAGGCGTTTGCCGCGCAGGAATATGATATTCTGGTCGCAACAACTGTGATCGAGGTCGGCGTGGATGTGCCGAATGCAACATTGATGGTCGTGGAAAATGCAGACCGTTTCGGTCTGTCACAGCTGCATCAGCTCCGCGGACGAATCGGGCGCGGAGCTGCAAAATCCTACTGCATTCTCGTTTCCGACAACCGCGCCGAAGAGACGCTCACCCGTTTGAAGGCTCTGTGTTCCACCGCTGACGGCTTCCGCATTGCTGAGGAGGATCTCAAGCTGCGCGGACCCGGTGACTTCTTCGGCAGCCGACAGCACGGTCTTCCCGTCTTCCATATCGGCAATCTGGCGCAGGATCTGAATGTGCTGAAGCAGGCACAGCAGGCCGCGGCGCAGACGGTCGCTTCGGGGGATGTTTCCCCTGCCCTGCAGAAAGCAGTGGATGCACTACTGGAAAATGAAGCATTTGTTTAACGGAGGTACTATGGAACAGATTTTACAGACCCTGTCTGCGGAGTTGAAGCAGCCGCTGCAATATGTCAAAAATGTCGTTGAGCTTCTTGATGAGGGCAATACCATTCCCTTCATCGCCCGCTACCGCAAGGAGGTACACGGCGCGATGGATGACACGACACTGCGCACCCTTGCAGACCGCCTGCAATACCTGCGCAATCTGTCGCAGCGTCGGGATGAGATACGCAAGTCCATCGACGCACAGGAGAAGCTGACGGATGAGCTGTCCGCCGCCATCGACAGCGCAAAGACACTTTCCGAGCTGGAGGATCTTTACCGTCCCTATAAGCCGAAACGCCGAACCCGCGCCACTGTAGCAAAAGAAAAGGGGCTCGAGCCTTTGGCATTGGAGCTGTTTTCGCAGAAGCGTGACCTGCCCGACCCCGAGGTGCTGGCAGAGGACTATGTCAATCCCGAGCTCGGCGTTGCCTCTGTGGAGGAGGCATTGGCAGGTGCATCTGACATCATCGCGGAGATGATTTCGGACGATGCCGCCATCCGCAAGGCACTGCGTTCTCTGATGCAGAAAATGGCAGTCCTGCGCTCCGTTGCCGCAAAGGGCAAGGAGGAGGAAACCTCTGTCTATCAGCTCTACTATGACTTTTTCCAACCTCTGTCACGGGTGCAGGGGCATCAGGTACTTGCGGTCAATCGCGGCGAACGCGAGGGCTATCTGAAGGTCACATTGGAGGTCGACCATGAGCAGGCTGTTCTGTGTGTCCGCAGAGCCGTTCTGATTCCCGGCGGCGGTGCGACCGCCTTTCTCCGCGCCGCCGCTGACGATGCCTATGACCGTCTGATCGCGCCGAGCATGGAGCGTGAGCTTCGCACCGCGCTGACCGATGAGGCAAGCGAGGGTGCCATTCACAATTTTGCTCTCAATCTCCGTCCGCTTCTGATGCAGCCGCCCGTCAAGGGGCATGTCACCATGGGGCTTGACCCCGGCTACACCCACGGCTGCAAGGTCGCCGTTGTAGACGGTACCGGCAAGGTGCTCGACACCTCCGTTGTCTACCCGACCTTCTCCAAGGCAAAGCGTGAGGAAGCCATCGTCACGCTGGCGGGGTTGATCCGCAAGCATCAGGTGGAGCATATCGCCATCGGTAACGGTACCGCATCGCGGGAAACGGAAAATGCTGTCTGTGAGCTGCTCGGCAGAGTCAAGGGCGTGTCCTATATGATCGTTTCCGAGGCAGGTGCCTCCGTCTATTCCGCTTCTCCCCTTGCCGCCGAGGAATTCCCGCAGTATGATGTCAATCTCCGCAGTGCGGTCTCCATTGCGCGCAGAATGCAGGATCCGCTGGCAGAGCTGGTCAAAATTGACCCGAAAGCGATCGGTGTCGGACAGTATCAGCACGATCTGCCCGAAAAGCGTCTGGATGAGACGCTCGGCGGTGTCGTGGAGGACTGCGTCAACGCCGTCGGCGTCGATCTGAACACCGCTTCTCCGTCGCTGCTGCGCCATGTCTCCGGTCTGAACGCCGCAATTGCGAAGAATATCGTCGTCTACCGCGAGGAAAATGGTGCCTTTACCGCGAGAAAACAGGTGCTCAAGGTGCCGAAGCTCGGCGCAAAGGCATATGAGCAGGCGGCAGGCTTCCTTCGTGTTCCGGAAAGCAAGCAGATTCTGGACAACACCGGCGTGCATCCGGAATCCTATGATGCCGCAGAAAAGATGCTTTCGCTCTGCGGTTATTCGCTTGAAGATGTCGCTTCCGGCGCGATCGGTGAACTGAATGAGAGACTGGAGCAGTTCGGCGTTTCCAAGGCGGCGGAATTCTGCGGTGTCGGTGTACCGACGCTCCGCGATATTGCAAAGGAACTGAGCAAGCCCGGCCGTGATCCGCGTGATGAGCTGCCCGCTCCGATTTTGCGCACGGATGTGCTGGAAATGAAGGATCTGAAGCCCGGTATGGTGCTGACCGGCACCGTGCGCAATGTCATTGATTTCGGTATCTTTGTTGATATCGGCGTGCATCAGGACGGACTGGTGCATATCTCCCGCGTCTGCAACAAATATATCAAGCATCCGTCGGAGGTCGTTTCCGTCGGTGACATCGTCAAGGTCGCTGTTCTGGAGGTCGACGAGAAGCGGAAGCGCATCAGTCTGACCATGCGCGACCTGCCGAAAGAATAATTTCCCTGTTTTTTGTCGAATTTATCATATTGCTATTGATTTAAAGTGCTAAAGTGTGATATAATATGGAAAATCAACGCTGACGAATTTTGACAGCAAAGAACAGGAGGATCATCATGAATACCATCCCGAAAAAACGCTGGTTATACGCTATTGCAGGTGTAGCGGTACTGCTGTTTGGCGGTCTGGTCTACGCATGGAGCGTCCTTGCAGGTCCGATCGCGGCTGATTTTCCTGACTGGACCAAGGCACAGTTGTCTTTGACCTTCACCCTCGTCATGATCTTTTTCTGCCTTGGCGGTCTGATTGGCGGCCTGCTCTCCGGCAAGGTAAAGCCGCAGGTGCTTGTGCTCGCCTCTGCCGTCCTGTTTGCGATTGGCTTCTTCCTCGCATCCCGCTCGGAAACGCTTCTGATGCTCTATCTGAGCTTCGGCGTGCTGTGCGGACTTGCCTCCGGTTTTTCCTACAACGCAGTCATGAGCTCCATCTCCCGCTGGTTCCCGGACAAGCAGGGCTTGATCTCCGGCATTCTTCTGATGGGCTTCGGCATCGGTGCATTTCTGATCGGCAAGCTGTATCAGGCATTCACGCCTGATACGACCGGTGCATGGCGTACCTCGTTCCTTGTGCTCGGCGGCGCGATTTTTGTCGTTTTAGCACTGTGCGCATGGCTGATCTGCCGTCCGACAGAACAGTTCACCGTTCCCGCCGAGAAAAAAGCCGCGGCTTTCGAAGAGCTTTCCTCCAAGGATATGCTGAAGCGCGGCAGCTTCTGGCTATTCTACCTCTGGGCGATCGTCCTCAGTGCCGCCGGTCTTTGCATTGTTTCGCAGGCAAGCGGTATTGCCGAGGAGGTCGGCAAGGAGATTTCCGGCGGCACGATTGCCACTGTCGTCGGTCTGATCTCGATTTTCAACGGCATCGGCCGCGTGATTTCCGGCTGGTCATATGATAAGTTCGGGCGCAGCTTCACCATGCAGGCAGACAATGTCGCCTTCCTGCTGGCAGGCGGCGTACTGATCGGCGCACTGATTACCAACAGCTTCGCACTGGTCGTGGTCGGCTTTGCTCTCGGCGGTCTTGCCTACGGCGGCGTACCTCCCACAAACTCCGCATTCGCCAGTACATACTACGGTCAAAAGCATTACCCCGTCAACTATGCGATCATCAACACAAATCTTCTGATCGCGTCCTTCGGCAGCACGATCGCAGGTGCGCTCTATGATGCCAGCGGCTCCTACCGCAATGTGTTCTTCCTCGTCTGCGGACTTGCCGCGGCAGGCATACTCCTGTCCCTCGGCATCTCCCTGCTGGATCGCAGAAAGAAGTAAATAAAGATAGAAAAATGGCGCACTGCATTTGCAATACCCCGATAAAGAATTTTTTCGGAATGTGGATTTTGTGCGGCAAAATCCGATGCTCGCAAAAGATACGGATAAATGAAAATATGTAGGAGCAGCAATGAGCAAAGTAAAAATAACGGTATTAAACAGCAAGTGTCGATGTGGATATTGTAAAGCAGGAGAGGAATACATCGTTGAGGATTTATGTCCGCCGATGTGCCATGAGTTATGGAATGAAATTTATCCAATGGTGTATGCTCTGTTAAATGGAGCGTCTTTGGATTATGGAAATAAACGCGCAAAATGCTTTGATGCGAAATGCCCTGATGAAGGAAGAGTCGCCGTTCATGCTGTTGTAATTGATGAAACGGAAGGGATATGACATAAATTAATCCCATGTTGTCGAAAAAAGAAGTAGGGTCTGTAGCAAAATTCGCAATTTGCACAATACTGTCATCTCGCAGGGGGGGACGATGACCTTGTCCCCCCCTGCGAAAGAGAAATGAAGTGTTACACTTTAAGTAGAGTCGCGAAATCCCCTAAAATCTGATATAATCAAAGAAAGAACAGATGAAAGGGGCAAAAGGAATGGCAAAGTATAGTCGAGAATTCAAAGAAGAGGCGTTGAAACTGTCAGACGAGATAGGCGTGAAGAAGGCAGCGTCACAGCTCGGCATCCCATACTACACGCTGGCAGACTGGCGAAACCGGACACGAGATCAGATCACGTGTCAGCCCAAGAAAGAAATGAGCCAGACCGAACAGGAAATCCGGATCCGCGAGCTGGAACGCGAAAACGCAGAGCTTCGAACAGCCAACGAAATACTGAAAGATGCGCTGGGTTTTTTTGCAAAAGACCGGAAGAAGTAAAGACCTCGGAGCGCCACATTTTCATTCAGGAGAGAAAGAGCAAATATACCGTCAAGAAGATGTGTCAGGTGCTGAAAGTCAGCGAGTCCGGGTATTACCGTTGGTTAAAAAATCACAGCAAGCCAACGAAACGGCGGCTTCTTTCGGTCAAAATGAAGGAAATACTTAACGAACATCCGGACAATGACAATTACGGCGTGGAGCGTATGCAGATAGCCTTGCGTCAAAGAGGCATAGAAGTAAGCCGCAGGACTGTTTACAGAGCGATGAAAGAGAGCGGTCTGCTGCATAAGCGGCGCACGCCGCACGGGATCACGAAAGCGACGACAGAGGTGCAGGAGAAAGAGAACCTCATAAAGCGCAATTTCAGAGCGAATGCTCCGCTCAGAAAGTTCCTGACCGACATTTCAGAGTTCCCGTGCGCTGACGGGAAGCTTTATATCTCGCCGATCATGGATTGCTTTAGCGGTGAGATCGTCGCGCTTGAAATGCAAAACAACATGAAGAAGGAGCTCTGCATAGCGACCGTGGAGCAGCTGCACAAAAGTTTTCCGAGGTTGAACGGAGCAATACTACACAGCGACAGAGGCAGCCAATATACCAGTGAGAGCTTTAGAGATACGCTGAACGGATACGGGATACAGCAGAGTCTGAGCGGTACCGGACACTGCTTTGACAACGCACGAATGGAAAGCTTTTTTGCCACATTGAAGAAAGAAAAGCTCTACAAAGAAGGCGCATACAAGCTGACCAGAGAAGAAGTAAAGACGATGATATTCCGATACGTCTTTGTCTACTACAACCGCATACGGATATACACGGCAAATCCGTTTGGACTGCCGCCTGTGAAATACCGGGAATGGAAAGCGGAGACAGCGGCCGCATAGCAGCCGCCCGGCTCATTTTTCTGCGTTCCGCTACGCTCCACTCCGAAAAATGAGCCGATAACCTATGACTCAGAATTTAGGGGAAATACCGACTGCACATTTCTTGACAATTCCAAATTAACGGAGACAAAACCCCTCCACCGCTTCGCGGTTCCCCTCCCCTTAGCAGGGGAGGACAAAAGCGCGGCGCACTTGAGGTTTTTCTTAACAATGACATATTTGACAATTTCAATCTCTGTTTCGACAGTTACGGTCTTTCTTGACAATATGATTTGCGCACCGATGCTTCGGCATCGGTGCGCAATCTTATCTTGTATGCAATTTCACGATTTTGCGACAGCCCCTACTTCCATTTTACAGATGCAAAGGAATACTCCTTTTTCGTCTGTTGGTATACCGTATTCTCCACTCTGTTTGAGCGGATGACCGTCCGTTCTCCTGTGTCACGCTGCATATACCTGACAAGCGTGCCTCACATCTTTTCTCCTGTGTATTCGGCAGAAATGACTTCTCCCTGATAAAAAATCAGAGTGGCTGTGATTTTCCCATTTTTCTCTGTAAAGGTTGCCTTCATACCGAGTCCGTCCTGCTCACGGGTAAAAACGCCGGTCTTTTCATCGTAGATGCCCTCATAGGCATCGATTTGTCCGAGCTCCACGATCGTCATTCCGGTATCGTTCACAGCAAAAAGATATTCCAGTACGGTCCCCTCCTGATTCTCAAATCGGTAGATCCCCACAACCTTATCTGCGGAAAGAACGGAGCCAGCCGGCTTTTTGCCACCGCCCGGGGCGGCATCTCCGTCCTTGCGTATCATTGTGATTTGCGTCTCGATGGACATACCGAGTATAGACTCATCTTTCGCCAGAACACCGGAAGCGGTGCCGTCCTCCGGGCAGAAGGTCAATACCGTGTCATACTGATTCCAGAATGTTGTGGTGTCAAAGGTGAATCCGTCAGAGGTCACAGACTCCCCGATAACATCCCCTCGACCGGAAAAGGTATGCGTTACCGCATCGTAATGCCCCACCAAATGCTCCTGCGATGCATAAACGCTTGTATCCATATGCTCCTGGAAATTATCGTCGAACCAGACCTTGTGCGTACCGAAGCTGATCTCCATGGTACCGTCCGGCTGCAGCGTGACCTCTGCAGAAACAATATCCGTCATCCCATCTGCAGGGGCAAGGGTCATTTCATAATTTCCTGCCACCTCGCTTCCCGGCATCTGCTGCGGCGCCGTAACCTCTTCCGTTTGCTCCGTTTCAGAAGGCTCGCCCACATCTTCAACCTTGATCCCTTCAGACGCAGCACATTCCCGGAAAGCATTGTCTATATTTTCTGTGAATGTTCCCGTATCAAAGGGATTTTCGGGGTCAATAAGCTCCTCCATAGCATTGATGTATACATCTGCCTGCGCGCCGAGAGATCCGGACTGCGGCTGCTCGACCGACGGTGCAGCTTCGCCGATACCGCTCTTTTCTGCCTGCTCAGATGTATCCTCGTTGATTCCCGTCTGCTCCAGCACTTTCTTTGCAGCTTCCGGGTCAGATGTATCGGTCGCGCGAATAATGATTTCTCTGTACCCGTTGATTATATTGGAGCTTACTCCCAATACGGTGCCGTCTTGCACATAATCTCGCGTCAGACCCAATCCAACCAGACATGCCTGCGCAGCGTTGTCAACTGCCTGCAGCGCTTTTTCCGGATTTCTGAAATCTTTGATATTCTGGATGCCGCCTCCGATGGAAAAAACGGCAGCCACAGGTGCAACCATTTCACCTGTCTTTTCCCATGCTGCGGTATATTCGTTTCCTTCGCCGTTGGTGGTGTGAATGGTCACGGCTGTACCCATATCGATGACTGCGCTCACTCCGCTGAACGCAACGCCGCCGGCTTCAATGATACCTGCTGCCGAGGCACCGCCTGCGGCAATACCGCCGGTTGCAGCCACCGCGACGCCGAATCCGATCATAGATGCCGCTGCCTTGGTTTCCACAGCCGCCTCATAGCACTTGTTTTCAAAGTCTGCCAGATCCGTATAGGCTCCACCCTCAAGAATTGCCTGTGCC
>PITX01000042.1 GCA_017577345.1 Clostridiales bacterium | reverse complement strand
GTTAATATGAATTCCACACCGTCCCGATATAGACAAATGTGCTTCTCCTTTGCATCAAGATAATCAACCCGTCTGAATCCCAGCATATGTTGATAATAATCAGCAGTTCTGCGAATGTCAGGTGTAGGAAACACACAATGCGATGCAAACAGTTCCATACTTTTCCTCCATCAAATTCAAATTTGTTTTCCTATATCATTTTGAAATGCTTTAATGCCCCAACAATCATCTCTTCCTTTTCTTTCGGGCACTGCGTCTGTTTTGAGTCTGCATTCTTTGGCAGGTTATAATTCTCCCGTTCCTTAATACCCAGTTTCTCTTTCACCTGAGCGATATAAAGGGAAGACACCTTTACGCCGTGCTTTTCAAATATGTAATCCTTGATCTCCTGGTAAGTAGCTTCTTTTTCAGCAGCGGTAATATCAAACTCCGTAAGGTCCAGTTCAACCCTGATTTTATCGTTCGGACGCTGTTGGGACAAAAGTACTACCGTCTCCACATGGGCGCAACGGGGGAAGAGGTCGACGGCCTCGGCGTGGATCAGGCGGTAATTCTTTGTGCAAAGTAACTTGACATCGCGGGCGAGCGTGGCGGGGTCGCAGGAGACATAGACCACGCGGTCGGGCGACATTTTCTCGATCGCGTCGATCACATCGGCGCTGAGTCCCTTCCGCGGCGGGTCGACCACGATCACATCCGGCCGGATGCCCTCGTCGCAGAGCTGCTGCGCCGCCTCACCCGCGTCCGCGCAGAAAAAGCGAGCATTTTCGATGCCGTTTCGCGCGGCGTTGCGCTTGGCATCCTCGATCGCGGCATCCACGACCTCGACACCAATGACATTCTTTGCTTTTCCCGCAAGGCAGAGCGTGATGGTGCCGGTGCCGCAGTAGAGGTCGAGCACGGTTTCCGTCCCGTGCAGGTCGGCGGCGGCGATCGCCTTACCGTAGAGCACCTCCGCCTGCGTGCGGTTGACCTGATAAAATGAACGCGGCGAAATGCGGAAGTGAAGTCCGCAAAGGATGTCCCCGATGGCATCCGCGCCCCACAGGATGCGTGTTTCCTCGCTCAAAACGGCGTTTCCCCTGCGCGTGTTGACATTGAGCGCGACAGATCTCAGCCCTTCAATGCGTTCGCACAGGAGGTCGATCAGCTCTTTTTCATGCGGCAGTTTTTCGCCGTTGACGACCAGGCAGACTAAAATCTCACCGGTAGCAGCCGCATGACGAACAAAAATGTGGCGCAGAAGTCCCCTGCCGCTTTCCTCGTCATACGCGCTGACGCGGTACATCCGCGCCCATTGCAGGACGGTCTGCTTTGCAAGGTCGGCGCATTCCGGCTGGATCAGGCAGCGATCAATGGGGATCAGCTCATGCGTTCCCTTTTTGAAAAAACCTGCTTCTATGCCGCTCTTTGCCGGGGCTACCGGAAACTGCGCCTTGTTGCGGTAGTCTTCGCAGGATGGTGCGCCCGTCAGTGTCAGGTTTTCGATGTTCTGTCCACCCAAACGGTTGAGCGCATCAAGAACGCGCTGCCGCTTGATCGCACATTCGGTCTCGTAGTCCATATGCCAGAACTCGCAGCCGCCGCACTGCTTCGCATACGGACAGCGGCGATTGACACGGTGCGGCGAGCGTTGTATAATCGTTTCGATCTTCCCATGTGCGGCAGTCTTTCCGACATGGGTAATGCGGAGGTCGTAAACCTCCCCCGGTACGGCGTTCGGTACGAAGACGGCACAGCCGTCCACGCGGCATACGCCGAGCCCCTCACTGGTAAATCCGCTGACTGCGGCGCGATAGATCTCGTTCTTTTTCATGGCAAATCCTCTGTTTCACGTGAAACATCGTCGTTTGCTATATTCTATCATAATTTCTTTCATTCGTAAACCGAAATCAGGTGATTTGATGCTGACCTACCGAAATTGTACGCTTTGCCCGCGCAAATGCGGCGTTGACCGCGAAAACGGACAGCTCGGCTTCTGCGGAATGCCGGCACAGCTCCGTGCCGCCAAAGCAATGCTGCATTACGGTGAAGAGCCGCCGATCTCCGGCGCGTACGGCACGGGCGCGGTTTTTTTCAGCGGGTGTACGCTCCGTTGTGTCTACTGCCAAAACAGTGCGATCTCCGAGGGCGGCAAAGGGCTGCCGCTGGACGCTCACCGTCTGCGTGCGATTTTTGAAGCGTTGATCGACGAAGGCGCACAGTCCATTGACCTTGTCACGCCGACGCAGTTTCTGCCCGACCTCCTGCCTGCGCTGACGCCGAAGCTTCCCGTTCCCGTGGTCTATAACTGCGGCGGGTACGAATCCGTTGAAACGCTCCGCGCTTTGCAGGGTCTGATCGACATCTATCTGCCTGATTTCAAATATGCCGACAATGCGCTTGCGGCAAAGCTTTCCCGTGCACCGGACTATTTTGAGGTCGTCTCTGCGGCGATCCGGGAAATGTACCGTCAGGTCGGCAGTGCCGTGGTGACAGACGGTATCATGGAGCGTGGTCTTCTGATCCGGCATCTGGTGCTGCCGGGGTATCTGGATAATTCTCTGCGCGTGATCGAATGGGTCGCAGAGAGCTTTCCGAAAAATGATGTCCTGTTTTCACTGATGAGCCAGTATGTGCCGATGGGAAGGGTCGAGCCGCCGTTGGACCGCCGCCTGACACAGGAGGAATACGACGGCGCGGTGTCGTGGATGGAGCTTTGCGGTCTGACGAACGGCTATACGCAGGATTTTTCCGCAGCGACGACGGAATATCTGCCGGATTTTGATTTCGGCGGAATTTTATAAAACAAATGTTTGCATTTTAACAAGCAATGTGCTATAATAATAGTATCTTAACGGAAAGTGGGTCGGGCGATGGCACGAACAAGCAGTAAGCGGGAGGAAATTCTCGCATTTCTGAAAGATTTTTCCACGCAGTATGGCTATGCGCCCTCCGTGCGTGAGATCATGCAGGGGGTCGGACTGAAATCCACTGCATCGGTGCATTATCATCTGCGTGCGCTCAATGAAAACGGCGTGATTGAGGTGGACAGCACCAAAAACCGCGCCATCCGTCTGCCGGAGCGCGGCGTGCCCGTGATCGGCACAGTTGCCGCCGGTCAGCCCATCCTTGCAGAGGAAAATATTGAGGGCTATCTGCCGTGGAGCGGCGACCCCGAGTGCTTTGCGCTCCGCGTCAAGGGCGATTCCATGATCGACGCGCACATCTATGACGGCGACACGGTGATCGTCCGCCCGCAATCCACCGCCGACAACGGCGAGATCGTCGTCGCACTGATCGGAGACGAGGCAACAGTCAAACGCCTGAGCCGCAGAAACGGCGAGGTCTGGCTGCTGCCGGAAAACCCGGAATATTCCCCGATTGACGGCAGGGAAGCCGTGATTTTGGGCAAGGTACGCGCCATAATGAGAGAATTATAAAAAATTGCATGTTTCACGTGAAACATGCAATTTTTCTATTGCAAATATCGGGAGCCTGTGATATGATTGTCCCGATAATATAATCGTAACAGAAGGAGGCTTTCTATGGGAACCGTAATCGCAGTCGTCAATCAGAAGGGCGGTGTCGGCAAGACCACCACAGCCGTCAATCTGACCGCCGCGCTGGCTGCAGTCGGCGCACGCGTCCTTTTGTGCGATTTTGACCCGCAGGCAAACGCGACCTCCGGTCTCGGCGTGGAAAAACGCGCCGTCGTGATGGGCGCGTATGAAATGCTGATCGACAACGCTCTGCCGGAACGCTGTGTTGTCAAAACAAAGTACGGACATCTCATTCCCGCGACGGCCTCCCTGGCGGGCGCGACGGTCGAGCTGATCAACTTGGAAAATCGCGAATACCGATTAAAGGAGCAGCTTGACCGCTTACGCGACTCCTACGACTATATCTTGATCGACTGCCCTCCCTCGCTGGAGCTGCTGACGCTGAACGCCCTGTGCGCTGCGGACAGTATTCTCATTCCGGTGCAGTGCGAATATTACGCATTAGAGGGGCTGTCCGACCTGATGGCGACGATGCGTGCGATCAAAAAACGGTTAAATCCCCGGCTGGAAATTTTCGGCGTTCTGCTGACGATGTTTGACGGACGCACAAATTTCTCCAATCAGGTCGCGCAGGAGGTACGCCGTCATTTTCCGGGAAAAGTATTTGCCACCGCGATCCCGCGCAATGTCCGGCTGGCGGAAGCGCCGAGTCACGGACTGCCGGTGATCGCCTACGACCGCAGCTCCCGCGGTGCCGCCGCGTATCTTGCAGTCGCGGAAGAATTTCGGAGAAAGGGGTAAGCTATGAAGCAAAAGGGCTTAGGGCGCGGACTGGGCGCTCTGATCGACGATTATTCCGGGCCTGCACAGCAGCAGGCAGTCACGGTGCTTCCACTGCAAAAGGTTGAGCCGAACCCCAATCAGCCGCGCCACACCTTTGACGAGGTTGAGCTGCAGGCGCTTGCGGACTCCGTTGCGGAGCACGGCATCGTGCAGCCGCTCGCCGTCCGTGCGCTGGAAAACGGCTATTATCAGATCATTGCGGGAGAACGCCGTTGGAGAGCCGCGCGTCTGGCAGGGCTGAAGGAACTCCCCGTCGTTGTGCTGGAGGCAGACGATCAGGCGGTCATGGAGCTTGCGCTGATCGAAAATCTACAGCGTCAGGACCTCAACCCCATGGAGGAGGCGGAGGGCTACCGCGTACTCATGGAGGAGCACGGCTTGACGCAGGAGCAGGTGGCTTCCCGGGTCGGGAAATCCCGTCCTGCCGTTGCAAACGCTCTGCGTCTGCTGGCACTGCCCGAGGAAGTCCGCGCCATGGTCGAGGACGGCACGCTCTCGGCAGGTCATGCCCGCGCCGTGCTGTCTCTGCCGTCTGCGAAGCTGCAAAAGGCGGCGGCGCAGAAGATCATCGCCCTGCGGCTGTCCGTGCGGCAGGCGGAGATGATGTGCAAGCGCATGGCTGCCGGAGAAAAACCTGCGAAGCAGAAGCTTGCGTTGGTCGTGGATTATGTCGGAGAGTGTGAAAAGGCATTGACAAAGCAGCTTGGCCGCAAGGTCAGGATCGTCAGCGGCAAGCGCAAGGGTCGCTTTGAGCTGGAATTCTACGGGCAGGACGATCTGCAGCGTCTGTATGACGCATTACTCGCAATGCAATATACGGAGGAACCCAATGTCTGAGAAAGAAACCAAGCAGGCGCCGAAGCGCAGACGCGCCGTGCTGGAATATGTAGCAATTCTATTCGGTGCTGCCCTTGTGCTGGTGGCAATTTCCCTGTTGGTGAAGCACAGTGCCCCGCAGGTGAAGGCGGATCATGCTCCCACAATCGTCGAAGAGGCAGCGTCCGCGGAGAACGAAACCCACTCCTGATGTAACATGAGGTGACTTATATGCTGGACATTAAACGAATTAAGGACGACCCCGAGGGGGTCAAGGCAGGTCTGCGCGCCAAGGAGGTCGACTGCGACAGTCAGGTTGACCGTATACTGGAGCTGGACGCACAGCGGCGTGCGCTGATTCTCGAAACTGAGACCAACAAGGCCGAGCAAAACAGGGTCTCCAAGGAGATTCCGATGCGCAAAAAGAACGGCGAAGATGTTGCGCCGATCTTCAAGCGCATGGGGGAACTGAAGGCACAGATCGCGGAAAACGACAAAAAGTTGACCGATGTGGAGGCGGAGTACCGCACGCTGATGCTCTCTCTGCCCAATCTGCCCGACCCCGATCTCGCCCCCGGCGGCAAGGAAAACAACGAGCCGCTGCGCTACTACGGAGAGCCGCACAAATTCGACTTTGCGCCGAAGCACCATGTCGATCTGTGCACCGACCTCGGTCTGATCGACTATGAGCGCGGCACGAAGGTCGCAGGCTCCGGCTTCTGGATCTATCGCGGCATGGGCGCAAGGCTGGAATGGGCACTGCTCAACTATTTTATGGACTGCCACCTGCGCGACGGCTACGAAATGGTCATTCTGCCGCATATGCTGGAGTACAAGTGCGGCGAAACGGCGGGTCAGTTCCCGAAGTTTGCCGACGAGGTATATAAAATCGAAAATCCGACCGATGAACGGATGCACTTTATGCTCCCGACGGCGGAGACGGCACTTGCCTCTCTGCACCGCGACGAGATCCTCTCCGAGGCTGATCTGCCGCACAAGCTCTTTGCCTACACGCCCTGCTTCCGCCGCGAGGCAGGCTCGCACAGAGCGGATGAACGCGGTATGGTGCGCGGACATCAGTTCAATAAGATCGAAATGTTCCAGTACTGCCTGCCCGAAAAGTCCGACGAGGCGTTCGATGAGCTGGTCGGCAAGGCAGAGGAATTAGTAAAGGGACTCGGCTTCCACTTCCGTACCGTGAAGCTGGCGGCAGGCGACTGCTCGGCATCCATGGCTCGCACTTACGACATTGAGATACAGATCCCGTCCATGAACGGCTACAAGGAGGTCTCCTCCGTATCCAATGCGCGGGACTATCAGGCGCGGCGCGGCAACATCCGCTTCCGCCGTGAGGCGACCGGCAAAACGGAATTTGTCCATACGCTCAACGGCTCCGGTCTTGCCACCTCGCGTATTTTCCCGGCAATGGTCGAGCAGAACCAGCGCGCTGACGGCTCCGTAGTCGTTCCGGAGACCCTGCGCAAATATCTCGGTGGTCTTGAGGTCATCGAAAAACTGTAATCCGTACGCATAAAATTCACATAAAGCAGAAAGGAGAACATAGCAAATGGCAAAAGACAAGAAAAAATCCGGCATCATCAAAGAGTTCAAGGAATTTGCACTCAAGGGCAACATGTTCGACATGGCGATCGGCGTTCTCATCGGCGGCGTTTTCAAATCACTGGTCGATGCGTTCACGAACAACATCATCATGCCGATCATCTCCATCTTCACCGGCAGCATCGACTTCTCCTCCTGGAAAATCGCACTGCCCTCCCTGTTCGGTGATAAAATCGACCCGGAGACCGGCGAAGTCATCACCAACTATCTGAGCTTCGGTGACTTCCTCTCCGCAGTCATCAGCTTCCTGATCCTCGCGATCGTCATCTTCCTGATGGTCAAGGGCGTGAACAAGCTGCGCAGCATGGGCAAGAAGGAAGAAGAGGAAGAAGCTCCTGCCGATCCCGAACCGTCCGCTGAGGAAAAGCTCCTCACCGAGATCCGCGACCTGCTGAAGAAGGACTGAGCTGAAAAGACTGCCGCAAAGCGCTCCCCGTTTTGCGGCAATCCTTTTTTATTTTTCCGGCGCGAAAAAGAGAGAAGCACCGTAAACTCCTGTCGAATTTGGTTATATTGCTGTAATTTGTCGATATTTGTCGAAAGGAATTTGGCTATTTTTACTTAAAATTCCTTGCAAAACCGCGAACGGTATGCTAAATTAAAACTACCGTTTTTGCAAGATACGGAGTTTACGGAGGAGGAATGTAGAAAATGGAAAAACTGTATCGCGTCCTGCTTGCCAACAGCAGCGAAGACTACTCCAAACAGCTCGCCGCTACGCTCAAGCAGTCCGAACGGTACGCAGTCGTCGGAACGGCGAATGACGGAATCGAGGCGATCGACCTTCTGCGCGAGGTCAAGCCGGAGATTCTCGTAGTAGATATGATGCTTCCCCAGGCAGACGGCGTCGCGGTGCTGAAAGCGGCGATCGCCCTGGAAAAGAAGCCGATGCTGCTGGTTTTGGCAGACTTTATGACGGAATTTGTCTCAAATTTGCTTGTCTCGCTCGGTGTGCAGTATGTTCTGCTCAAGCCCTGCACCCCGCGTGCCGTCCTGGAGCGGCTCAACGAAATGCGCGACAGCATGACACCGCGCAGTCCCTATCAGCGTACCAGAGAGGCCAATGTGGAGGCGATGGTCACCTCCATGATCCACGAGATCGGCGTTCCGGCACATATCAAGGGCTACCAGTATCTGCGCGAGGCGATCATCATCGCAGTCAAGGACATGGAAGTCATCAACGCCATCACGAAGGTGCTCTATCCGCAGGTAGCGAAGACCTTTGCCACCACGCCGTCGCGCGTGGAGCGTGCCATCCGCCACGCCATCGAGGTCGCGTGGGATCGCGGCGATCTGGAGACGCTGCAGCGGTTCTTCGGCTACACCGTGTCCAACACGAAGGGCAAGCCGACCAATTCGGAGTTCATCGCGCTGATCGCGGACAAGCTGCAGCTCCAGCTCAAGAGCATGGAGCCGATCGCCATCTGAGAATTAAAGATATCATGCCGTAAAAATACTCCTGCTTTCTCGGTCTTTCCGAAAAAGCAGGAGTTTTTTATTTATATGCGCCGTCGAATTTCCGAGCAAGCTGTCAGCTCTGTCATTGCGAGGGAGCAACGCGACTGTGGCAATCTGTCCGTCGCAGATTTGTACTCTGTTCCGATGATAATAAGCACGATTGTATCGGAAAATCCAAAGCCTCCCTTTAGCAAGGGAGCCTCCTTCCGTCCCCCTTGCTAAAGGGGGTGGCGCGGCGTCAGCCGTGACGGGGGATTTCATCAGTTCCGTTCCTACCTGTCCCCCTTGCTGAAGGAGGTGGCACGGCGTCAGCCGTGACGGAGAGATTGAAAATG
>PITX01000041.1 GCA_017577345.1 Clostridiales bacterium | reverse complement strand
CCGCTATCGTATGATGTCCGAAGAGGGCGTACGCGATCTGGAGTCCTATAACAAAGCGATCGTCAGCGATCCGGACCAGCAGCCGATGGCGCAGATCGTGGTCGTCATTGACGAGCTGGCTGACCTGATGCTCGTTGCGGCGAAGGAGGTGGAAGAATCCATTTGCCGCATCGCACAGATGGGTCGTGCCTCGGGTATTCACCTTGTTATTGCGACACAGCGTCCGTCTGCGGATGTCATTACGGGTCTGATGAAGGCGAATATTCCGTCGAGAATTGCATTTGCCGTCTCGTCTGCGATGGAATCCCGCATCATTCTGGATACGCAGGGTGCGGAAAAACTCGTCGGCAAGGGCGACATGCTCTTTGCGCCGCTCGGGCAGGGAAAACCGAAGCGTATTCAGGGCTGCTTCATCACGGATGATGAGGTACAGGCAGTTGTTTCGTCCATTAAGGCGCAGTCACAGAGCAATTATTCCACCGAAATCATTGCACAGATCGAAAAGCGAGCAGAACAGACCGGCAAATCCGGTGGCGGTGCCGCCGCAGATACGGCGCACAGTGGAGAAGCGGGTGAAGGCGATGAATTGCTGCCGGCGGCTGTGGAGGTCATTCTGGAGACAGGACAGGCTTCCGTTTCCATGCTCCAGCGCCGTTTGAAGCTCGGCTATGCCAGAGCGGCCCGTATCGTGGACGAGATGGAGGAGCGCGGCATTGTAGGTCCGTTTGAGGGCGCGAAACCGCGTCAGCTTCTGATCACGAAAGAACAGTGGGAGCAGATGCAGAACGGCACCTTTGATCCCAACTCACCCGTTGAGGAGGAAATTCCTTGATTCTAATTTGCGTTGCATCCTTATGGAGCGACAGCAGGAGGAAAAATGAATATTAAAAAGAACGGAACGCGACGGATCACGCTTGCAGCTATTCTGACTGCAATTGTTGTGGTTCTTCAGATTATCGCAAACCTTGTGCAGCCTATTCCCGGTGTTTCTATCACTCTCGTTCTGGTTCCGGTAGTCATCGGTGCAGCGCTGCTCGGCGAATGGGTAGGTGCCTGGCTCGGCTTTGCTTTTGGTGTAGTCGTTCTGGTCTCAGGGGGAGCTACGGCATTTATAGCAATCCATCCTGTCGGAACAATCATTACTGTGCTGACAAAAGGATTCTGTGCTGGTCTGGCAGCCGGTCTTATCTACAGGCTTCTGGAAAAGATCCATCCATATTTGGCAGTAATTATGGCAAGTATCATTTGCCCCGTCATGAATACCTGCTTGTTTTTTGTCGGCTGCCGTTTGTTCTTCTGGAAAACAATTCATCAATGGGGCATGGATGCAGGATTTGAGAATACCTTCGCCTATATGGTTTTTGTCTTAGCCGGTATCAATTTTTTGATTGAGCTTGGTATCAACTTACTGCTTGCTCCGGTGATTTTGCGCCTTATTAAACAAGGTAGAAAATGATTTATAGATTTAGATATTATCGCATTGTCTCCAATTGTGCGCCATGCGCGTAAATTGCATCTTTGAGTGCTGCTTCGGCAGCACTTTTTTTATGTCCTAACGGACATCTTGTCCGCATAGAGTAGAGCAGGTGATTGATGTGCTACAGGAGATCAGACAGGCTTGCAGTATCTGTCCGAGGGAAGTACAGGATATAGTCTTACACTTACCTTACGCTTCGCAGATTGAAGAAATCCGTTTCCGAACAGGACAGGCAGTTTATGTCACAGTGAACGGTCAGGAAAAATGTTTGCAAACTGCATTCGTCCGGAATGAGTGGTTGGAGCAGATCGTTGCAAAGGCGACAGGACATGCCGTTTACTCTGCACATCAGATGCTTAAAAACGGCTTTGTCACCGTTGCAGGCGGTCACCGCCTCGGTATCTGCGGAACAAGTATTTATCAAGGAAATGAAATTGTCGGCTTAAAAGATATTTCATCGGTCAACCTGCGCGTTGCCCGGCAGATCAGGGGGATTGCCGCAAAGACAGCGGATGACCTCTGGCTGCATCCACAGTCAACGCTCATCATCGGTGCACCGGGTGTGGGGAAAACGACCCTTCTGCGTGATCTGATTCGTCAGCTTTCCGACCGATTTTGCCGGAGGATCGGGGTCGCGGATGAACGAATGGAGCTTGGAGCGTGCTTTAACGGGATGGCACAGTTTGACCTCGGCACACATACGGATATTCTCTCGGGCGTCAAAAAGGAAACCGCCGTGGAATTTTTAATACGGACAATGAGCCCGGAATGGATCGCGTTAGATGAAATCACGGCATCCGGGGATATCGAAGCCATGCTGCGCGGATCATACTGCGGTGTGAATTTTATTGCTACCGCACACGCCGCCTGCAGAGAGGAACTGCAGCAGCGCTCGTTATACCGCGAGCTTATAAACTGCGGTATTTTCAATAATTTGGTGATAATCCGGCACGACCGCACTATCACTACGGAAAGGATGTCCTTATGATACGGTTGATCGGTGCGGCAATGATCATATGCGGCGCAGGAAGCTTCGGCATTGCAAAAACACTGCAGTTTTATCGGCAGCAGCGTCATCTGCGTGCATTTCTGAATGCCTTGGAAATCCTGAAATGCGAACTGAACTATACGCTTTTTCCGCTGCCGAAGCTGTGCAGGGTAACGGCGGAGCGATCAGAGCGGAGCTGTGCGGAGTTCCTGCGAAAATACGCAGCAATATTGGAAGACGGTTCTTGCAGAAGTGTTGCAGCGCGCGAGGCACTATCCTTTGTCAAAATCTGTTTGCCACCTGATGCAAGCATGGCGATCATAGAGCTTTTCAGCACCTTGGGGCGTTATGATTTGGACGGCGAGGAAAACATCTTAAACCTGACACAGCACCGCTTGAAATCAGCCTTGGAGCGCGGCGAGACAGAAAAACGACCAATGGCAAAGGGCTATGCCCTGTTAGGCGTCTGCACCGGTGCCGCCATCGCCATTTTACTGGTTTAACTATGGACATAGATCTGATTTTCAAAATCGCCGCAGTCGGCATTATCGTTTCCATTCTGAATCAGGTGTTAGTCCGTTCCGGCAGAGAGGAGCAGGCGACAATGACAACACTTGCAGGGCTTGTCGTTGTGCTGATCATCGTTGTTCAGAAGGTCGCAGAGCTGTTTGACCTTGTGAAAAACCTATTTCATTTTTGATGACGGGACTTCTTCAGGCGACTGTGATCGGCATTGTCACGGTTTTACTGACTGCAATGCTGAAAAAAAACAGTCATGAGCTTGCGCTGCTTCTGACACTTGCCGCATGTGTGCTGATCGGGCTGCTACTCGTGCAGCTTGCCGAGCCTGTAATAGAATTTCTGGCAAAGCTTCGGAATATTGCAGGATTGGACAAGACATTGACCGAGCCGATGCTCAAAACGATCGGCATCGGTCTCATCACGCAGATTGGTGCGACCGTATGTTCTGATGCCGGAGAAAACGCGGTTGCAAGGTTGATCGAGGTCTGCGGCGGCATTCTTGCGCTGTATATTTCGCTTCCCTTAATGGAAGCAGTTCTTTCACTGATCGATACGATGTCGGGAGGATAAGATGAAACGGGTGATTCTGCTGTTTTTTGTCCTGCTTTTTCTGGCCGTTCCGGTGTTTGCAGAGGAAGAGATCGGCATTGAGACGGACATTCTGGAGCAGGAGCTTCCCGAGGAAGCAGCGGAGCTGATGCCGCAGCTTTCACCTCAGCAGGAGGCAGATTTCTGGGGCGGTGCAAAAAATGTCTTTTTCCGTGCATTGGAAAAATCCGACGGCAGTCTGAAAAACGGACTGCGTCTTTGCGCCGTCCTGATCGGTCTTGTGACCCTGTGTGCTGTTGCGGATATGTCCTCAGTGAGTAAATTCGGCAGTGCTGTCACAGCCGCAGGGGCTTTGGGTATCTGCGCTGCCTTTGTCGGGGAATTTCATGCAATGGTGACCATGGCGCAGGGAACGATACAGGAGCTATCCGATTACAGCTCCTGTCTGATGCCCGTGCTTGCCTCTGCCGCGGCAATGAGCGGCGGTATGACTGCCGCTACGGCACTTTATACGGGCACGCTTCTGTTTTCGGAGCTTCTGATGCAGTTGATCTCCGGTCTGTTGATTCCCGGCGTTTTTTTCTATCTGGCAGTTGCTACTGCAGAGGCGGCACTTTCCAGTGATGCGCTGACCGAGGTGCGGGAATTCATCGGCTGGCTGATTTCGAAAAGCCTTCGAATTATTGTGTATCTGTTTCTTGCCTTTATTTCCGTTACGGGTATCATCAGCGGTGCTGCCGATGCTGCGGCAGTCAAGGCAACAAAGGCCGCCATGTCCGGCATGGTGCCGGTGGTCGGCGGAATGATTTCCGATGCGTCGGAAACGCTTCTTGCAAGCGCCTCCGTGCTCAAAAGCTCTGTCGGCATTTTCGGTATGATCGCGGTGCTTTCTATCTGTATTCTTCCGTTTTTGAAGGTCGGCATCCAATATCTGCTGCTCAAGGTGACTGCGGCGATCAGCGGCACGGTTGGCTTAAAGCCCCATGTTTCACTTCTCAAAAACTTTTCGACGGCAATGGGCTATCTGCTCGCCATGTGCGGCACCTGCGGTTTGCTTCTGCTGATTTCAAGCGTTTGTTTTATCAAGGTGGTTGTGTAATGGACAGCGTGCGCGGTTATCTGATTTCCGTCATTGCGGTTTGCATGATCACGGTCATAGCGGATGTCCTGATACAGAAAAGCTCACTTCGCAAAATCGTTCGGTTGATCGGCGGAATTCTTGTTCTGTTGGTGGCAGTAAAACCTCTGTTATCTCTTGATATGGGACAGATCAGCTCGTATCTTGAGCAAATCAACGCCTCCTATTCCTTCGACACGGGAAAAATCAGAAGCAGTCAAAATGAATTGCTGAAAGAGCACATAAAGCAAACCGCAGAGACATACATTGAGGACAAGGCAACCGGGCTGGGCGGAATGGTACAAGCAGAAATTACGCTCTCGGAGGGAGAATACCCCGTTCCTGTGCGGGTTACGCTGATCGGTACGCTCTCGCCGCAGCAGGTGCAGGCATTAAGCGCCAACATCGAATCTGATCTCGGTATTCCTATAACGCAGCAAGAATGGAGGTTGTATGGCTAATCTGAATGAGCTTCCGAAAAAAATGATCTTTCTTCTGAAAAAGTACAAATATGCCGTGCTGGTCTTTGTCATCGGTATCGCCTTGCTTTTACTGCCAATCGGAAAAACGGAAAAAAGAACGGAGGAAGCTCCGATTGCCAAAGAACGCTCCGATGATGCGTATGTTCAGCAACTGGAAGGAAGATTGGAGACGCTCCTGTCTCAGATCAGGGGCGCGGGTATTGTCCATGTTATGCTGACGCTGCAAACGGGCAGCAGAACGGAATATCAGACCGATACGCAGCTATCAAGCGATACATCCGGAACGGAAAACCGAAACAGCGAGGAACGGAAAACGGTGATTTTGTCCGAGGGGAGTGCATATGATAGAGCAGCAGTATCCGCAGTGCTGTATCCGCAGTTTCAGGGCGCACTGATCATCAGTGAGGGTGCGGAGCATCCTGCCGTCCGGCTCGACCTTATCAATGCGGTTGAGGCACTGGCCGGTTTGAACAGCAGTCAAATCACAGTTGTGAAATTAAAATGATGGAGGAAACACGATGAAAACTTGGAAACGAAATGCAGTGATTGCCGGCGTATTGGTACTGATCTGTGCCGGAATCTATCTCAACTGGCTCTCGGGCAGTAAAACACCGGAGCTGACGCAAACGCTCGATGCCGACAAGGTGCTGGGGGAGGCGACCCTGGTAATGAACGACGGCACTATGCCGCAGGCGTCTCCGGTCAGCCGGCAGGACAGCACGGATGAATACTTTGCGCAGATGCGTCTCTCGCGCCAGACTGCACGCGACGATGCCATCATGCTCCTGCAGGAGACAATTTCCTACGCCGAGGATGAGGACACCTCTGAAACAAGCCGGAAATTAGAGGGAATCATCGCTGATGCCTTGGCGGAATCGGAAATTGAAAGCCTCGTGATCGCAAAGGGCTATCAGGATTGTGTTGCTTACATCTCCGATGAAGGAATCTCTCTTGCGGTTGCTTCTCCTGCCGAAGGTCTGACGCAGAGCGATGTCTCCCTGCTTGCGGATCTCGTCATGGGACAAACGGATTTTTCTCTTTCCGATATTCGTGTCATCGGAGTGGAATAAAAGTATTGTTTTTTTTTTAAAATGTGATAAAATAGAAAAGACTAAAAGCGGCATTTTGACCGCAAATACAGAAGGGAATGTCAAATCATGGCTGAAAACAGAGAATATCTCGTTCAGGCGCAGGAAAACGGCAATATTCTGATCTCCGAGGAAGTTATTGCTTCCATCGCCGCACTGGCTGTGCGCGAGGTAGAAGGTGTCTACGGTCTGAGCACATCAACGAATTTTGATATTGCCAATATCCTCGGCAAGAAAAATCTTCGCAAGGGTATCCGCGTCACCTTTAACGACGACGAGATCGTCATTGCATGTAATCTCGTTGTCAGGATGGGATCCACCGTTATGACCGTTGCCAAGAATGTGCAGGAAGCGATCTCCAATGAGGTTGCCTCCATGACAGGCAACCGTCCTGCCCGCGTCAATGTGAATGTCTGCGGTGTCGCTGTTCCGAAGCCTCCTGTTAAGAAATAAGGCTTTCAATTTCGACACCGAATTCCGTACATATAAGGAGATACCTATGACACGATCCAATGCGAGAGAGCTTGCCGCTCATCTGATATATGAGCTTGATTATACCGACGAAACCCCTGCAGAGGCGATTGAAGCACGCATGGAGCACGGCTATTATGACGCTCTTGCGCAGGAGAACGAGGTATATGCGGAGCGTCCGAATAAGAAGCAGATGGACTATATCCGCACCTGCGTCATCGGTGTGGCGGAACGCGCACAGGAGCTGGACGGTCTGATCTCGCAGTACGCTATCGGCTGGAATCTGCACCGCATCTCCCGCTTTACCAAGGCGGCTCTGCGGCTGGCGATTTTTGAAATTCTTTATGTGGACGATGTGCCGACAGGCGTTGCCATCAATGAATGTGTGGAGCTGACACGCAAGTATGAGGAGGAAGAAACCGTTTCGTTTGTCAACGGGATTTTGGGCTCCTTTGTACGGGGCAAAAAGGAGAAGGAAGAATGACCGTTCTTGCCTTTGACACCAGTAACTATACGACCTCCGTTGCCGTTTTTAACGGTACGGAGGGACATAATGTTTCGCGTCTGCTGGATGTAGAGCAGGGAAGTCTCGGCCTGCGTCAGAGCGACGCGCTCTTTTCGCATGTAAAACGCCTGCCGGAATTGACCGACAGGCTGTTTTCGGATATTGGAGCAGTAAAAATTGACGCGATCGGCGTCAGCACCCGTCCCAGAGCGGTGGAGGGCTCCTACATGCCATGCTTCCTTGCAGGACATTCCCAGGCAAAGGTGCTCGGCTTTGCCCTCGGTGTCCCTGTTTATGAGTTTTCGCATCAGCAAGGGCATATCGCCGCGTCTTTATGGTCATCGGCGCATATGGAGCTGATGGACAAGCCGCATCTTGCGTGGCATCTTTCCGGTGGAACGACGGAGCTTTTGCTGGTAACACCGGATGGCGTGAGCGTTCATGCCGAGAAAATCGGCGGCACGACCGATATTTCCGCAGGTCAGCTCATCGACCGGACGGGAAAGCTCCTCGGGTTATCCTTTCCGGCAGGAAAACAGTTGGATGCACTGAGCAGGGAAGCAACAGATACTTCTTTCTTCCATGTGAAGGTGAACGGAACGGAGTTTTCTCTTTCCGGCGTGCAGAACAAGGTACAGGACTACCACAGGGGCGACGACACGGAGACTGCCGGATATGCCCTGCGCAGTCTGATCGGTGCGATCGTAACGGCTACAAAAAACGCACGGAAGGCTTATCCTGACTGTCCGGTGGTCTTTGCGGGCGGCGTTGCTTCCAATACGATGCTCCGTGAAGCATGTGCTGATCTGCCTGTTATCTTCTGTCCGCCGCAGTATGCAACGGACAATGCGCTCGGAACGGCAGTTTTGACATGGAGGGCACATGATGCAGCAGGAAATCTTTGAGGTCTCGCAGGTCAACGAATACCTGAAGCTGCGCTTTGAAGACGATTCGTTCCTCTCGGCAATCTTTATTCGTGGGGAGATCAGCAATTATAAGCTCTATCCGTCCGGGCATCATTATTTCTCTCTGAAAGATGCGAACGGTGCCATACGCTGCGTCATGTTTAAGGGAAGTGCGTTCCGTCTGCGTTTTCAACCGAAAAACGGCATGAAGGTCATCGCGTTCGGACGCGTCGCGGTCTATCCCAGAGACGGCGTTTATCAGCTCTACTGCGAGGCAATGACACCGGACGGTGTCGGTGACCTGCACGCGGCGTTTGAACAACTAAAGGAAAAATTACAGGCAGAGGGTCTGTTTTCGTTAGAAAAGAAAAAACCCATTCCAAAATTTCCGCACCGTATTGCGATCATCACCTCTGCCGCCGGTGCGGCACTGCACGATATGCTGCGAATTTTGCGTAAGCGCTATCCGCTGACGGAGGTAAAGCTACTGGCAGTTCGCGTGCAGGGAGAGGAAGCACCCGGGGAGATCGCCGCAGCGATCCGCTACGCGAACCGCTATCAGGTCGCTGACTTGATCATCACCGGTCGCGGCGGCGGGTCAATTGAGGATTTGTG
>PITX01000040.1 GCA_017577345.1 Clostridiales bacterium | reverse complement strand
GTGCGCGGGTCAGCCAGTTGTCATAGCGACCGACCAGACGGTTGAACTCGTAGCTGATGCCCACAACGATAGGCAGGAGCAGCAGCTTGAGCAGCATCCGGATGAGCGCGTTGAGAATACGGGAGTCAAATTCCGGCGTGATCGGGCGCAGCAGCACCGATGCAACGGAAAACACCAGAATGGATACGATAATTACGACAAACAGGAAGCTCGTGCCGCAGCGCGGATGCAGACGGGTCTGCGTTCTGACATTTTCTACTGTCAACGGCAGCTTCGCCTCATAGCAGCGGATGGTCTTATGCTCTGCACCGTGGTAAGCAAAGACGCGCTTCATGTCCTTCATTCTGGAAATCAGGAACATATACAGAAGGAAAATCACGATGCGGAGCAAGCCCTCCAGCAGATTGCGGATCAGCTCGTTATTTGTCACCCAGCGCTCAATAAACTCACCGAGGAAGGACGGAAGCAAAACGAACAGTGCAACGGAAAACAGGAGACCGAGCACCACGCCGACGGAAATGACAACGCTCTGCGCCTTTTTGGAGGAGAGCTTCTTTTCCAGCCATGCGTCGAACTTTGACTGCTTCTCCGGCTCGGTCTCATCCTCATCCTCTGCATACAGATCCGCTGAATACATCAGCGCGGAAACACCCGTTTTCATGGAGGAGCAGAAGTTGAAAATGCCGCGTACAAACGGAATTTTTTTCGGAGAAATTTTTTTGACGGGCTTTCTTTGTTCGATCTTTGTTTTCAGACCCTCTTTGGTGCGAACGACGGTTGCGCATTTATCCGGTCCGAGCATCATGATGCCCTCGATCAATGCCTGACCGCCGATCATCGTCTTGAATTTCTCGTTCATCTCATTTTTCGCCATGTTTACCCCTTCTATTTTTCTCCGATCGGGAGATGTATCGCAACAAGGGTGCCTCCGCCCTCCGCATTGGCAAGGTCAAGTCTGCCGTTGTGCATGGTAACGATCTCCTCGCACACCGCAAGCCCGATACCGCTGCCGCGTGCCTTGGAGGTACCCTTATAAAATTTCTTCTTTACCAGCGGAAGCTCGTCCTCCGGAATACCGGGCCCGAAATCGCGGATCTTCACCACGATCTCCGCTTCCTCGCGGCAGATTTCCGCCGTGATCCTGCCGCCCTCACCGCCATGCTTGGCGGCATTGTCAAGAATATTCAGAAAAACCTGACGCATTCGCGCCGTGTCGCAGGGAATTTCCGGAATATCATCATCATTATCCAGGTACTGCAGCTCAATTCCCTCCTGTGCAAGGCGGGAACCGTACATAAATACCGTGTCCTCAAATTCGGAGCGCAGATCGCTCTGCGCGACATTCAGATGGAATCTGCCGTCCTGAATTCTCGTGAATTCCAGCAGCTCTTCAACCATGCCGGTCAGTCTTCTCGATTCGCGCAGGATAATGTTCAGTCCGCGCTTTACATCCGCGGCATCCACACTGCCACCTGCTGAGAGCAGGGTCTCGCTCCAACCGCTGATCGCAGTCAGCGGCGTGCGCAGTTCATGGGAAACAGAGGAGACGAATTCCGACTGCATTTTCTCCGTCTGACTGATCTGATTGGACATTTCGTTGATCGTGTCGGCAAGCTCGCCGATCTCATCGTCAAACTGACGCCGGATCTGCACGCCATAGCCGCCTGCCGCGATGCGCTTTGCCGTGGATGTGATTTCCGAAACAGGGACAAGAATGGAGCGCAGATAGTACCGTCCGCTGATGTAGACGATCAGCAAAATTGCAATACCGACCAGCGCGATCGCCACGCTGAAGAGTATGATCTGACGGTCAACCCGTTTCAGACTGGTCACATAGCGAAGTACGCCGATGACCTCTCCGTTGGAGTAGATCAGCGGGCTGGACACCGCCATGATGCGCTCGCCCGTATCCGGGTTTTTTCCGGTAAACGCGCTGATTTCCCTTGTTTCAATTGCCTCCGTAATATCGCTTGTTACAGCGGTTCTTGCGGAAAGGCGGCTATAGGAAGATGCAACAATACGGTAGTTTGTATTGATGAACTGCAGCTCCATGACATCCTTCGATTCAAAGGTCTGCGTGAATTTCGCGCAGGAGCGGTAGTATTCGTTATAGCTCTGCCCGATGTAGGTCTCAAAAAAGCGGGTGCTTGCACGGGCTTTGGATTCCATTCCCGCCTGCATATTGGAGTAGTAATACGCCGCGACGGTGACAGACAGTGCGGTGGCGCACAGAAGAACGAGTGCAAGCACGATGCTCAGGGTATTGCGCAGCCAGCGTCCTTGCAGTCCCTTTGTACTTTTCACGCCTGTCACCTCCGATGTGAGGCGTTACACGCCCCACTTATAGCCAAAGCCCCATACAGTCGTAATGTAGGTGGGATTAGCGGTATTGTCCTCGATCTTAATGCGCAGACGGCGGATGTTGACATCCACGATCTTCAGTTCGCCGTCATAGTTTCTTCCCCAAACCGCCGTGAGAATATCCTCTCTGGAAAGTGCGCGTCCGGGATTTTGCATGAAGAGCTGAATGATAGCATATTCCACCTGCGTCAGCTTGATTCGGCGACCGTCCTTTTCCAGAGTGCGGTTGCGGATGTTCAGCGTGAACGGCTCATGCACGATGATTTCAGGGTCTGACTCTGCACCGCCGCCGATTCTGCGGTAGAGTGCGTCGATTCTCGCCGTCAGCTCTGCCGGAGAGAAGGGCTTGGTCACATAGTCGTCCGCACCGGTCATCAGTCCGGTCACCTTGTCCATCTCCTGCGTTCTTGCCGTCAGCATGATGATGCCGATGGTCTTGTTAGTCGCGCGGATATTCCGGCAGACCTCGAAGCCGTCGATATCCGGCAGCATGATGTCCAGAATTGCCACACCGATATCCGGATTTTCCTTGAGGCGTTCCAGTGCTTCCATGCCTGTCCCCGCCTCAATCGCCTCGTAGCCGGCACGCTTGAGATTGATCACCACAAAGCTGCGGATGCTGACTTCGTCCTCTAATATCAGTACTTTTTTCATGTTTCTATCCTCCAAGCGGCAAATGTTAATCCGTTTCGCCGGTCTTCCAATCCACCTGAATAAAATGGAACAGCTCCTGCGTCTCCGCATCCGTCAGTGCATTATCCTCTGAAAGGATCGCATAGACCGTATCGCCCTTCGCGGCAAGCACCGTCCAATCTGCCACCGTACTCACGGCATCCTCACCACTCACAGCAGTCAGCGTGAAGAGCACCTTGTCTCTGTACACAAAGGTATATCCTCGGTTTGTCTCAAAAACTGTCGTGCATTTGACCGACAGACCGTCCAGAAGCCGATCCGGGAGCTTCAGATACCATCCTTCGGAATAGTTGTGGTAGGTCAGCCACTTTTCCTTTTCTCTGCCGTCAGGCTGTAAATTATACCAACGGATCACCGTTTGATTCCCGGATGTCTCATCGCCTGCAATCGGCATAAGGTCAATCAGATGCGGCAGCTCGATCAGCCCGTCTTCGTCAATATCGCAGCTGTAAACATAATAGTCGCGGATCGTGCTGACGGCAGTATCGGTATCGTCTGAAAGTGACAGATTAGTAAAGGTGTTATCGCGAATACCGAAAATATCGGTGACGATCATGCCCTCACCGTACTCCGAAGCAACAAAGACCGCCGGGATGTCCTCCCACATTCTGCCTGCGATCATACGCCTCACCGCACTGACCCGTGTGGACATCCGCGCCTCACGGTCACGGATTAGCTGACCGCCGATCCGGCGGTAGCACTCCACAACACCGTTGGCTGTATCCACGGAATGAAGCAGCACTACATCGTGCAGGCCGTCCGCGTCAAGATCGGTGGTGATAAACTGCGAATAGTTGGCATTCATCATTTCCGTCAGTGTGTCATTCTCCAGAGAATAAACATACAGCGTCTGTGTAACCTGATCGCTGATCTGCCGGCCGACAACGATCTCATTGCCGGGATTGCCGTCGATCTCAACATACAGCACATGGTCAAAGGCATTTCCTGCGCCGTCTGCCTTGGCGATCTGAACGAACTGATCCTCGCGCTTGTCAAAAACGCTGACCGTCAGCGGCAGATCCCCGTCACTTTTCCAATAGACAATCGCCTCATCCTGCTGATCACCGTCCAGATCCGCCATCTGCACCGGCTGCTGATTTTCGCCGGCAATCGGTGCGCAGTAGACTGCACCGGCAGGCATCGCATTTTCGATTGCGGTTTGCAGATTGTAAAAATCTTCCGACCGTGCAGGAATTGCGTATAGGCTCTCCGCTGGGTCAAGCAAGCACCCGGAAAGGAGCACCGCGGCACAAAGCAGCAGGAATATGCCGAATTTTTTCATTACGCCGCCTCCGTTCCGGCAAAATTTCCGAGAAATCCAATAATAGATTATATCATAGATTGTTACAAAAGTGTAGTGGGTTTGTTACAAAAAGCGGAAAACTATTTCAAAACCACACAATTTTCGCCTAGAATATCGCGCAGCTCCTGCAACATATCCTCCTGCACAGAGCAGGTCGTCCCTCTGCGCACACCGCTGTCGGCAAAATACAGCACCGCCTGCAGGCTGCCCGGGAACATATTGAGGATCGCACGGGTCTTCCGATCTGCCGTGCAGCCCTCTGACGGAAGCTTCAGATAGAGCTTCTGCGGCTCCGGCTTTGCAACCTCGGTGATCAGCCGGACTTCGTTGAGCACCATCTGCGGTGCTTTTTCGTCTCGCACGGAAAGCCTTCCCTCAACAACAACTGACGTGTTTTCTTTCAGATAAGAGCCGCTTTTCGCAATCACATTGGAAAACGCCAGAAGCTCTATCGCCGCCGTATCATCTTCCAGCGTCACATACGCCATCATGGAGTTGTTTCGCGTCGTTTTCATCTTGACGCTTTCCACAACGCCGGCGATGCGGACGATCTGCTCGTCACGGAATACGCCGTCATTATTTTCAAAGGACTGCATGATCCGCAAAATCGGCACCACTTTACTTCCCTTGAGCTGCTTGCGGTATTCATCCATCGGATGACCGGTCAGATACAGACCAATGGTTTCCTTTTCCATCTGCATCAGATCGTTTTTCGGCAGCTCCGGCAAATCGGGAATGGGAATGGTTGATTTCTTTTCCTGCCCGTCTGAGAACATGTCAAACAGCTGCATCTGTCCTTCCAGATTGCGCTTTTTGCTGTCTGCAACGCTGTCAAGCACCGTTTCATAGCTGTAGAGCATCTGCGCACGGTTGAGTCCGAGGCTGTCCATTGCGCCGCATTTGATCAGATTTTCCACTGCCCGCTTATTGAGGTCGGTGTCGATCATACGCTCGGCAAAGTCCTCTAAGGAAGTGAATCTCCCGTTTGCCTCACGCTCGGCGACCATCTGCCGAAGCAGTCCGCGTCCGATATTCTTCACCGCGCCCAGACCGAAGCGAATTCCCTCCGGCTCCACGGTGAATTTATCCTCTGAGGTGTTGACATCGGGATGCAGTAAACGGATGCCAAGCTCCCTGCAGTCGGCAATGTATCCGGCGGTTTTTGTCGTATTATCCAAAACGCTTGTCAGCAGAGCTGCCATATATTCCTTGGGGTAATGGCATTTCAGATACGCCGTATCGTAGGTCACCTTGGCATAGCAGACCGCGTGCGCCTTATTAAAAGCGTAGTTGGCAAAGTCCAGAATTTCCTTATAGATCGCCTGTGCCGCTGACTCGCTGACACCGTTTGCGATCGCGCCGGGAATGCCCCGCTCGGGATCACCGTAGACGAATGCCTGCTGCTCGGCAAGGATGACCTTTTCTTTTTTCTTGGAAATAGCACGGCGCATATTATCCGCCTGCCCGAGACTGTAGCCGCCGAGCTTTCGGAAAATCTCAATGACCTGCTCCTGATAGACAATACAGCCGTAGGTAACGGACAAAATCGGTGTAAGCTGCGGGCACAGGTAGGTAATTTTTTCCGGGTGGAATTTGTTGTCGATAAAGCGCGGAATGGAGTCCATCGGGCCGGGACGGTAAAGTGCCACGATTGCCGTCAGATCTTCGATGGACTGTGGCTTCATGTTGACGCAGACGCCGGTGATCCCCGCGGATTCCAACTGGAACACGCCTGCAGTCCTGCCCTCTCCGAGCATGGCAAAGGTCGCCGGATCGTCATCGCGTACCTTTTTTAGGTCAAACTCCGGCGTATGCCTCCGGATCTCCTGCTCGGCATCTTCGATGATCGTCAGGTTGCGCAGACCGAGGAAGTCCATTTTCAGAAGTCCGAGCTCCTCAATGGTCGTCATCGTAAACTGCGTGACAATGGTATCGTCATTGCGTGCCAGAGGCACATAGTCGCAGACAGGATCTTTGGTGATGACCACGCCTGCTGCATGGGTCGAGGTATTGCGCGGCATGCCCTCCAAGGCGCGGGCGGTATCGACGAGCTTCTTCACGCGCTCGTCGCCGTCGTACATTTCCTTGAGCTGCGGAGAGACCTTGAGTGCCTCGTCCAGCGTCATGTGCAGCGTAGTCGGTATGAGCTTCGCAACCGCATCCGTTTCAGCATAGGTGAAGTTGAGCGTTCTGCCCACATCGCGGATCGCAGCTCTTGCCGCCATCGTGCCGAAGGTGACGATCTGCGCCACGCGATCCTTGCCGTATTTTTCGGTCACATAGTCGATGACCTCGCCGCGCCGTGCCTGACAGAAGTCGGTATCAAAGTCCGGCATACTGACACGCTCCGGATTGAGGAAGCGTTCAAAGATCAGCGTGTATTTCATCGGATCCATTTCCGTGATGTGCATACAGTATGCGGCAATGGAGCCTGCGCCGGAACCTCTGCCGGGTCCGACCGGAATCCCGTTCTGCTTTGCCCAGAGGATAAAGTCCGCCACAATGAGGTAATAATCCACATACCCCATTTTTTCGACAACGCTCATCTCATATTCCAGACGCCTGCGGTACTCCTCCGGCGCATCGGGATAGCGTTCCCGGAAGCCCTCATTACACAGGCGGCGGAAGTAAGCCAAAGAGTCTGAGCCGTCCGGTGCCTTGTATTCCGGCAGATGATAGTGATTGAATTCAAATTCCACATTGCAGCGGTCGGCAATTTTCTGCGTGTTTTCGATCGCCTCCGGCTGATTGGGGAACAGAGAACGCATTTCGTCCTCGGATTTGATATAAAACTCCTGCGTTTCAAAGCGCATACGGTTGGGATCATCCACGGTTTTTCCCATCTGTATGCACATCAGGACATCCTGAATATAGCTGTCCTCACGGGTCAGATAGTGCGCATCATTCGTCGCAACCAGCGGCAGTCCCGTATCCTGCGCCAGGCGCAGAATGCCGCGGTTGACCTCCTGCTGTTCCGGTAAGCCGTGATCCTGCAGCTCTAAATAGAAGTTACCTTCTCCGAAAATCTCCGCAAGCTCCAGTGCGTGGCTTTTTGCGCCCTCATAGTCGCCCATGCGAAGTCTGCGCGGAATACCGCCGGCAAGGCAGGCAGAAAGCGCGATCAGTCCCTCGGAATGCTGCTTCAAAAGCTCCAGATCCACACGCGGCTTGATATAAAAGCCGTCCAGAAATGCCTTGGAAACCAGATAACTCAAGTTGTTGTAGCCCGTCTCGTTCTCACACAGCAGAACAAGATGCTGTGCCTCGTTATCCACGCCATGCACGCGGTCGGACATGCTGCGCGGCGCAACATAGACCTCACAGCCGATGATCGGCTTAATACCCGCCGCCTTGCAGGCGCGGTAAAAGTCGATCACGCCGTACATAACGCCGTGATCCGTGATCGCAACGGCGTTCTGCCCCAGCTCGGCGGCACGCTGTACTAACTTCCCGATCCGGCAGGCACCGTCAAGCAGGCTGTATTCTGTATGCACATGCAGATGTACGAATGCCATCGTTTCTTCTCCTTTTGGTGCCCTATTCTGCCGCAAGGGACAGAAGCTTTCTCATTCGATGATTGACCGCTGATTTGCTGATAGGCGGCTCATGGAGCAGTGCAAGCTCCGTCAGCGTCGTTTCCGGATGCTCTCGCCGCAGAATTGCCGTTTCCTTGAGCTTTTCCGGGAGCGAATCATACTGCCCGCTCTGCTCCAGCTTCCGAATGGCGGCAAGCTGCTCCTGTGAGGCGGCAATCGCCTTGTCCACATTGGCAGAATCACAGTTTGTCTTACGGTTGGCATCGTTGCGCCAATCCTTTTCGATCTTGGCGGACATCACCGCCATCGCGCTGACAGGTGCGCCGATCGCCGTCAGGAAATCTTCAATGCTGTCGCTCTGCTTATAGTAAAGCACGGAGCTTCCCTTGCGCTCTGTCTCCTTTGCCGTCAGCTCCATTTCACGCATCAGAGTGCCCGTTTCGCGGCTGACCTTCAAATGCGTTGTAGAAAGCTCCAGATGATAGCGTTTTTCGGGATCAGTCACAGACCCGCCTGCCAAAAACGCACCGCGCAGGAACGCTCTCTGACAGCAGTCCTTTTCCAACAGGGCAAAATTGACATGGAGGGAAATGCTCGTTTCCGCCGAGAAACCGCAGGTGCTGAATACCTTACGAATTTTTTCCGGGTCGGTAATCACATAGGTCAGCTTTCCGTTTCCGTTTGCGTTCGGAAGCTGGTCAAAGCTCACGCCAAGCCCCTTGCGGAACAGACGCGGCAGACGCATACCGAAGTCTCTGCTCTCGGTCACGATACGGATGCAGTCGGCGGAAAATGTGTTGGCAAAAAGCAGTGTGCCCATTGCCTCGGCAAGTGTGCAACAGTTCTTCTCCACTTCCGCTCGGCATAATTCACTTTTTACATTTCCCGAAAACGACACCGTGCGCACTCCTTTTCAGCCCCTCCGGATATCCCGGTGGGTCAGAGTAATTTCATAGTTTTCTTCCCGAAAGTGCTTGGCAAGCAGCTCTGCCGCCGTCACACTC
>PITX01000331.1 GCA_017577345.1 Clostridiales bacterium | reverse complement strand
GTCCAGACTATGTATGGGTGGCTGTCCGATGGGCGGTTACGGTTGGGGAGAGGTTGATGAACAGCTCCTGCTTGACGCAGTACATACCGCGTTGGACTTGGGAATTACCTTTTTTGATACTGCCGATACCTACGGATTAGGTCAAAGTGAACGCACCCTAAGTAAGGCACTTGGCGAACATCGAAAGGATGTGGTCATTGCCTCGAAGTTCGGTGTCCGCGTCGAAAACGGAAAGACATTTTACGATAACTCTCCGGAGTATATTGAACAGGCTGTCTGTGCAAGTCTGGAACGGCTGAAAACAGATTATATTGATCTTTATCAGGTTCATTACCGTGACGGAAAGACACCGCTGTATGTGGTTGCGCAGAAGCTGGAAGAACTGAAAAGCAGGGGAATGATTCGTGCATATGGACTTTCTAATGTGTTTTCTTCCGATATTCCGGAGGTTCAGAGTTTATCCGAGCATTTTGTAAGTTTTCAGGATGAATACTCACTTGCCTGCAGAAAAAACGAGGCTGATATTCTGAATCTTTCCGAGAGCCTTAATCTGACGCCAATGACATGGGGAAGCTTGGGGCAGGGAATCCTTACCGGAAAATATGACCGTCATTGCAGCTTTAGCAGCAATGATCGTCGCAGCCGTGATATCTATGTGAATTTCCACGGCGAAAAGCTGGAAAAGAATCTTCTGATTGTTGATAAATTGAGAGAAATTTCCGCAGAAGTCGGCAAAAGCATTCCTGCGATTGCAATTCGTTTTATTTTAGAGTATCTTCCGAAAAGTGTTGTGCTTGTCGGTGCGAAGAAACCGAGTCAGGTTAGCTCTAATGCAGAAGCGCTTGACTGGCATCTTAATAAAGAACAGATAGAGACGCTTGTCGAGGTATCTGCATGATTGCCGTAAAAAGAAACAGAACGCTTGCGTGGATGCAGGTCATTGGCTGCATACTTGTGATTTTCGGTCATTCCTATCCGTTTATTACCGAATATCCAAGCATTCTACATTCTATTAAAGTTTTTATATACCAATTCCATATGCCGCTGTTCGTATTTTGCAGCGGTGTCCTTCTTGTGCTTTCCAACGCAGTCGAGAAGTACTCCTTTTCTGCGTATTTAAGGCGTAGAGCTATGCGGTTGCTTGTACCGTATTTTGTATTATCGGTGATTGGCATTGTACCGAAGATTCTCTTTTCTTCCGTACTGAATGACAGCCTGCACTTTGATCTGTTTGAGCTGTTTCGGGCATTTTTCTCTCCGCGCAATAACATCTGGGGACATTTTTGGTTTTTGCCGATGATTTTCCTGCTCGGAGTATTTGGCTATCTGCTGTTGCGTGCCAGCAAAAAAATGTGGGTGCGGTATCTTGCGCTCGTGATCTCCTTTTGCGCACTGTTTCTGCCGAAGCTGACCGATTGGCTGGGCGTAAATGCTCTGCTCGGCCACGCAGCCGATTTTGTCCTTGGCATGTGCGTGTCGTATTTTTTCACCGACAAGACAGCAATCCCTGTG
>PITX01000330.1 GCA_017577345.1 Clostridiales bacterium | reverse complement strand
CATCAATATCCTGATAGGGACACTCCTGCTCGACAATAAAGACGGCATTTCGGAGCTTGAGGATCTCAAACAGCTCATCGCGCGTCAGCTCCTCGTACGGTTTTATGATAAGTTCCATTCCACACACTCTCCTTCCATCTCAGTACAGCATGCTTCCGCCGCATTTTCCGGTAAGCTTCCCCTCCGCGACGGCGGCCATGCCGCTGACAAACACATAGTCAAATCCCGAGGCAGGCTCGTCCGGCTTCTGATAGGTTCCGTTTTCACGGATGTTTGCCGGATCAAAGAGCAGCAGATCCGCGTCTGCACCCACTGCAATTCTTCCCTTTTTGGTAAGCCCAAACCGATCGGCGCTCTGCTGTGTAACCTTATGCACCGCCTGTTCAAGCGTCAATGCTTTTCCCTTTACAACATACTTCTCTACAAGTCTTGCAAAAGTTCCGTAGACACGCGGATGGAGCAGGCCGGAGCTGGGATACGTTGCGTCGGAAATGACGCCGCTGTACGGTTTTTGCAGAATTTCCCGGATATCATCCTCGTGTGCGATAAAGTCGATCATCGTGGTCATACATGCTTCCTGCGCAAGAAGATCAAACAGTGCATCGTAGGGGTCCTTCCCCTGCTGCTTTGCAATATGCTCGATCGACCACCCCTCATAGGGTTTGTACTGCTCACAGCGAAGTCCCGTTGCGATCACATTTTCAAAGCCGACAAGATCTGTGATATTTTCAAAGTCGTGGCCGGTTTGCATACGCCGTTTCATTTCCCGTCTCGTGTCCTCATGTTTCAACGCGGCGATCAGAGCGTCCGTACCGCCCTCCTGAAACTCCGGCGGCAGCACGTGGATCAGCTGCGTCGAGCCGGCAGCATAGGGGTAGACATCGCACATAACATCCACGCCATCCTCCCTCGCCTGTTCAATGAGGCGCAGCATTTCCGGCACGGCTCTTCTCCAGTTGCGCGTGCCGATGGCCTTGAGATGGCTGATTTCAAGCGGCGTCTTGAGTGCCTTGCCAACGGTCAGCATCTCCTTGAGCGACTCGACCACGCCGTCCCCCTCCTGGCGCATGTGGACGGTGAGCGGAATACCGCTTTCATAGAGCGGCGCAAGGGCGCGAATCAGACCGTCAGTAGAATAGAAAATCTCCGGTGCGTAGCCGAGGCCGAGGGACACGCCCAGTGCGCCGTCGGCAAGTGCCTGTTCCAGATAGTAATGCAGATCGCGCTCCTGCAAGAGATCGTAATCCCCCGCGGCAAAGCCGGAAACGAGCGTGCGCAGCGTCCCCATTCCGATCAGCATACCATTGTGAAGCGGCAGCTTCTGCTCCTCCGCCGAGCGGAAATAGTCCTTGAGTGACGCAAAACGCAGCTCCTGCGGGATCTCGCCCGTAATGGGGGTGAGGTATCGTACCGTTTTCTCCGCGTGCCTTCCGGTGATCGGCGCCATGGAGAGTCCACAGTTTCCGTTGATCAGTGTCGTCAGTCCCTGCGACAGTTCAGCGGCTCCGAAGCCGCTGCGGAACAGCGCTGCATCTGCA
>PITX01000039.1 GCA_017577345.1 Clostridiales bacterium | reverse complement strand
TGAGATGATCGACTGCGCATTTTTCTCCGTAGTGCTTGGTCAGATCGTTGATTTTGAGCATAGAGCATTCCTCCTTGCTGTTTTATATCCGTATCGTACTCCTCTTTGCGGCGTTTGTCAATTTATTCTGATCGTTGTTGCACACTTTGCGGCAATTGTCCTGTTCTTTGCGTCCTCGAATGAGAGGACGCTTTTTTTGCGCCCGAAAATCAATTATTTGAGGTGATTTCCATGAATCCCAATCTTCCTTCGGAAAAACGCCGCTTTGCAGCAGCCTACCTGCGCTGCTTTGACCCCGATGCCGCCGCCGCTTCCATCGGACGCTCGGACGGTATCCGCATGCTCTCCACTCCCGCCGTACAGCATGAGCTGGAGCTGCAGCGCGGTCAGGGTGATATCTGCAGGCAGGATGTTATCCGCCGTTTGGCACAGCTTGCCTTCGGACGCGCCAATGACTGCGTGAAGCTCGTTTTGGAGGATGCACCGGAGATCGACCGGCTGGATCTGAGTCTGCTGTCCGAGGTCAAGCGCAATGAGAAGGGCACGGTGGAGGTAAAGCTGATCGACCGCATCCGCGCACTGGAGCAGCTGCTGGAAGCAGGCACGGAAACTGCCGACTGCGCCGAGGCATTCTTTGCCGCCGCGGAGGATGTGGACGAGGCTTGAAATTTTCCAAGCAGCAGCGCACCGTCCTCAACTGGTGGAAAACCGGCAGCCCCTATCACAGCAAGGAGGCCATCATCTGCGACGGTGCTGTCCGTTCCGGCAAGACTCTGTGCATGGGGCTGAGCTTTTTCCTTTGGGCATGCTCGCAGTTCTCCGGCGCACGCTTCGGCATCTGCGGCAAGACGATCGCCTCCCTGCGCCGCAATGTGCTTTCCGAGCTTCTGCCCAAGCTTAAGGCGATCGGCTTCTCCATCACGGAAAAGCGGACGGAAAATCTCGTCCGCGTCAGCTACCGCGGTCACAGCAACGATTTTTACATCTTCGGCGGTCGGGACGAAAGCTCCTCCTCGCTCATTCAGGGCATCACCTTTGCGGGGATCCTGCTTGACGAGGTGGCGTTGATGCCGCGTTCCTTCGTGGAGCAGGCCTGTGCCCGCTGCTCCGTCACCGGAAGCCGCCTGTGGTTCAACTGCAATCCCGAAGGTCCGCACCACTGGTTCTATAACGAGTGGATCCTCGGCGCGGACAAGCGCAACTGCCTGTATCTGCACTTTACGATGGAGGATAACCCCTCCCTTTCTCCGCAGATCCGGCAGCGCTACGCCCGCCTTTATACCGGCGTGTTTTACCGCCGCTTTATCCTCGGGCAGTGGATCGCCGCCGAGGGCAGGGTCTATGACTTCTACGACGCCGCAAGTGCGCCGCCCGTGCCGCAGGGAGATTTTTCGCAGTGGTACATCTCCTGCGACTACGGCACGGTCAATCCCGCCTCCTTCGGGCTTTGGGGGCTGCAGGACGGCATCTGGTACCGGGTGAAAGAGTTCTACTTTGACTCCAAGCGCGAAATGCGGCAGATGACCGATGCAGAATACGCCGATGCCCTGCGTGACCTTGCAGGTGACAGAAAAATCAGTGCGGTCATCGTCGACCCGTCCGCCGCCAGCTTCATCGAGCTTCTGCGCAGACGCGGCTGGAATGTCAAAAAAGCCGACAACGATGTGCTTTCCGGCATCCGCCGAACCTCCGACCTGCTCAAAAGCGGCAGGCTTGTCATCTGCGACACCTGCACCGACTGTCTGCGTGAAACGGAGCAATATGTCTGGGATGTCAAGGCAGGAAAGGACACCGTAAAGAAAGAGCACGACCATGCAATGGACGACATGCGCTACTTTGCCGCCACGGTGCTTTCCTGTAAGCCCGTACCAATTGCCGTCTGCGCCGTTGCGCGCTGAATTTTCTCCGGATAACACGCTTGGCGTTATCAATTCTTGCGAAAGGAGGTTACCAATGAAACTCAAACGCTCTTCCGCTCCTGCCGCCGCGGCTGTCACGCAGCTTCGCTGCGGCAGAGAGCATCCCTTCGGCTCACTCAAGGCTTATATTCCCCTCTCGCAGAATGAATACGGGCTCTACCGGTCCATGCGTGAGGCTCTGCCCGTGCTGGACGCGGCGATCTGCAAGCTCGTGCGTCTTACCGGCGGCTTCCGCGTCGAATGTGCGCAGGGGCAGCAGCAGCTTGCCGACTTTCTGCGCACCGTTCCCTGCGGCAGAGGACAGCGCGGCATCCACAGCTTTCTTGCCGCGTATCTTGACAGCCTGCTGCTCTACGGCAGGGCGATTGGCGAAATGGTCGTCACAGGCAACCGGTTTTCCGCCGTCTGCTGGGGTGATGTCACCGCCGTGCAGATCGAGGAGGGTGCAAGCCCGCTCGATGTCAAGATCTGCGCACCGGATGAAAACGGCGCAATGCGCCCGCTGCCGTATCAGCATCTCCTTCTTCTGACGACGCTCAACCCGGAGCCCGCCAATCCCTACGGTGTATCGCTTCTGCGCAGTATGCCGTTCCTTGCGGACATCCTGATGAAGATCTATCAGACCGTCGGCATCAACTGGGAGCATGCGGGCAATGTCCGCTACGCCGTTGTCTGCAAGCCCGGCGGTGACAGCATGGAGCGCACCGCTGCCGCAGGTCACGCAGAAGCCATCGCCTCAGAATGGGCCGCCGCCATGCAGGACTCCAAAAACGGCGTTGTCCGCGACTTTGTTGCCGTCGGGGATGTTTCGGTCAAGGTCATCGGCTCTGACGGGCAGATTCTCGACTCCGAGATCCCCGTGCGCCAGCTTTTGGAGCAGCTTGTCGCAAAAACCGGTCTGCCGCCGTTCCTGCTCGGACTGAGCTGGTCGAGCACCGAGCGCATGAGCCGTCAGCAGGCGGACCTGCTTACCAGCGAGCTGTGGTCCATCCGCCGCGCCGTGGAGCCTGCACTGGAGCGCATCTGCGAGCTGTGGCTGCGTCTGAACGGCTATTCCTGTGCTCCGAAAATCGTCTGGGAGGACATCAGCCTGCAGGATCTGGTGGAGGAGGCACATGCCGCCCTCTACCGCGCACAGGCTGAGCAGCTCGAAATTTCAAAGGAGTGATCGCTTGAACATCCGCAAAGCTGCCGCTGTTGCCACGACTGATACGCCCACTGCACAGCAGCTTGAAAAGATCAATCTCTATTCCAAAGCACCGCTCAATGCCGAGCAGGTCTACTGCTTCAGCGTCCGCCTGTGTGACGATCAGCCGGATCGCGATTTTGAGCGTTTTGACACCGATGCCCTGCCCGTGCTTGCAGAGCTGTTCCGCGGGAAAACCGGGATCGCAGACCACGATTGGTCGGCTGAACGCCAAATTGCCCGCATTTTTGACACGGAAGTCCTCTGCGAAAACGGCGTGCATTACATCCGTGCGTGGTGCTATCTGCTGCGCACGGAGAAAAATGCCGACCTCATTGCGGAAATTGAGGGCGGCATTAAAAAAGAGGTCTCGGTCGGCTGCGCAGTGAAAAGCACTGTCTGCTCCGTCTGCGGAATGCCCTACGGCTCCTGTGAACACCGCAAGGGGCTGACCTACGACGGTCAGGTCTGCATCGCCGTTCTCTGCGACCCTGCCGATGCCTACGAATTTTCCTTCGTCGCCGTCCCTGCCCAGCGCGAGGCAGGCGTGATGAAGAAAGCAGAAGGAGGTGTTTGCATGACCCTGCAGGAGCTTGTTTCCAAATCCGGCACGCCTGATCTGTGTGACAGTCTGAACGCATTGGAGCGTGAGGCGCAGTTCGGTCGCGACTGCCGGAAAGCCATGCTCCGCGAGACCGTCTCACTGGGTCTGCTGCTGGATTTCGGCGCAGATGAAGCGATCTTGCAGAAAGCCTTTTCCGCGCTCGACAGTGAGGAGCTGTCTGCACTGAAAATCGCAATGGAACAGAAGGCTGCCGCCCTCTTCCCGTCTGAGCCTCAGCTCCCCGCCGCGAAGGGTGCACACGGTGCGCTTGACGCAGCCTACATTATTTAACGGAGGTAATTTTCATGGCAATTTCTTACGAATCCATCGGTCAGGTATGCATTACCTGCACCAACAGCGGTGTTGCAGAAAATGCGCCCTGTAAAATCAACTTCAGCAACAGCATTTCCTCCTGTTTGGACGGAAATGCGATCCACGGCGTCGTTGTTGCCGCACGCGGCAACCTCGCAACCGTTGCTGTCAGCGGATTTGTCACTATGCCTTACAGCGGCACCGCGCCTACGCTCGGCTTCTGCCCGATCGCCGGTGCCGGCTCCGGCAAGGTGAAAAAGCTGGACGGCGCACGCGAATATCTCGTCGTAAATGTGGACACGGCAAAGAAGACCGTCACATTCTATCTGTAATATTAAGGAGGCTGCATTATGTCATACGATACGATTCGTCTGGAAAAAGGCATGTACTGTGAAAGCGGAAAGAGCTTCTCGCAGGTGCTGGAAGCTCTGGATCCGTCCGAATCCTACAAGGGCACCGCTCTGGAGGGCACCGATGCTTTTCAGCGTCAGCTGAAGCGTTTCGGTATCCGCGCACGCGGAGCCGGCTCCGATCCCGTGGAAAAGTTCTTCTCCACCTTCGAGTCCGCCGTTCTGTTCCCCGAATTTATCTCCCGCGTTGTCCGTCAGGGCATTGATGAGAAGAACATTCTCCCCTCCATCGTCGCCACCGTCACCAACATTGATGCGCTCGATTACCGCAGCATTTATTCTGTTGCAAATGAAGATGATAAGGCCCTGCGTTTTGTCTCCGAGGGTGCAGGCATCCCCGCAACGACCATCCGCAGCAAGGAAAATCTGATTTCTCTGCGCAAGCGCGGCAGAATGCTGGTTGCTTCCTATGAAGCTCTGCGCTTCCAGAAGCTCGATATGTTCTCCGTCATGCTGCGTCAGATCGGTAATTACATCCGGCAAATGCAGATCGCCGACGCAGTCGAAGTGCTTGAAGACGGTGACGGCAACAGCAATAGTGCCCCGCACTATAATGTTGGCAGCGACCCGTTCAGCGGCACTGCAGGAGTGATTGCCTATGATCAGCTCGTGGAACTGTGGGCGCTGTTTAATCCCTATGAGATGAACACCATGCTGGTCAGCCCCACCATGATGGCAGATCTGCTGAAGCTCTCCGAACTGCAGAATCCGACTGCAGGTCTGAACTTCCAGGGTACCGGGAAGATCGGAACGCCGATGGGCGCAGAGGTCATCTGCAGCAATGCAGTCTCTTCGTGCTACATTTTCGGCATTGATCGCCGTTTTGCGCTGGAAATGGTACAGGCCGGCGATGTCTGCGTCGAATATGACAAGCTCATTGACCGTCAGCTCGAGCGTGCTGCGATCACCTCGATCTGCGGCTTCGGAAAGATCTGTGACGACGCCTCCATGATTTTGGAAGTCTGAGCATGAATTACAATCTTCATATCAGTAATCTTGCCACTCCCCTGCTGGGTGAGATGACGCCGCAGCAATCCGCTCTGCTTTCACTCGTTGTCGATGCCGTGCGTGAAGAAATCGTTTCTCATCTGCGCCCGGATGCAGACCTGACGGAGTGTGAGGACATCACTGATCTTGCCGCAGTTCTGTTAACTGTTTCCACCATGCGGCAGATCAATAACGCAGAGCTTGCAGACTTCACCGCCGCGACCCTCAAGGTTAGCTTCCGCGACGATCATTCCGCGCTGGCAAAGATGGCATACCGTCTGCTTGCGCCCTGGTTTGCAGACGGCTTCGCCTTTCGCGGGGTGAGCGGATGAAAGATCTGATTGCAAGACTGATCAACGAATACGGCTCTGATGCGACGGTCTCCGTCGGCGGCGCAATTACGACAACCAAGATGTTCTTCCAGCTCGTTACCTCAAAAAGCTGGCAGAACATGGAGCGCATGATCTGCTCCGGCGGCGAAATTCCCAGAGGGCAGTTCCTGTTTATCGCACCGCCGGAAATCGGCATACACGGAGCGGATCTCGTCACCCTTGACGGGCGCAACTTCATCGTACGCCGCGCTGATGCGATCATCTACCGCAACGAACGGCTGTTCATCTGGGGTCTGTGCGTAGAGGGAGGAGGTGCTGACCCGTGGTTGACTTAAAGCTTCTGGTGCAGCACATTCTGACCAATGCAGGGCTGCATTGCCTGTCGGAGTTTCCGCACTCTGTCCTGCCGCGTCTGCAAAGCCCTATGATCTCCGTCGGGCTGAAAACGCAGCGTCTCCTGCCAACTGCCTTCGGCGGCTTTTTCGGGTATTTTGCCGGACGCACATGCACGGGTTTTCTGCAGGAGAGCGTCATCCGTCTCGATGTGTTTTCTCCCTATCTGAGCGGCGGCAGTCCGTGCAGAAATGCGATGAACGATGCGCTGGTCGCCATCCTCGGCGGCGTTGCCAATCACTCCCTCTGCGAGGTATCGGTCGGCGAAATCTATTATGATCCCGATGTTGACTGCTTCCGCTGTACCGCCCTGCTGACCTTTCAGGCACACCTGTTTCAATTTTCCGAATCGTGAGGTGAGCAACCATGTCTTATCTTGCTGCTGCAAGCGTTCCTCCCCTGTCAATGGAGATCAACGGCGCACCCGTCGGTCTGGTGCATGACTTCCGGGAGCAGATGACCGTCGATGTGACGGCGGCGGCTGCACGCGGAAGCAGGCTTCCTGCCGGTCTGCATCCCGGAGCCGTACACTATCGGGTGCAGCTCAACCGCGTCCTCCTCGACAATGCCAATCTTTCCGACGGCTTTACGCCGTACGGGCTGCACAATTTCACGCTTTCGATCATCGGCAGGCGCAAAACAGTGCAGTTTACGGGCTGCGAGTTCACATCCGTGACGGTGCACAGTGAAGCAGGCTCCTGCGTGATCGAGGAAGCGGAGCTGTTGGCGATCAGTCGCAGCACTGTGCCGGAGGGAGGTGTCTGATATGCAGTTCGGAACATTCATCTGGCCGAATGACCCCGAGATCTTCCGCATGAAATTTGCGCGGAAGGTCGAGGTGGAGGCTGCCAACGGCGGCACATGGACGGTGAATAACATTGCGCGTATGGGACGCACCTTTGAGTGCGAGGGCGTTTTCTTCGGAAGCAATGCCTATAACAGTATCCGCGCACTTGCATCGCTCCACATCGCCGGTCATCCGGCTGCGCTGATCCATCCGCAGTGGGACAACACCACTGCCCTGCTGAGCGAAATGGAGGTCACGGAGGGACCGGGAGAAAATCTCCTGCACTACAAGCTGACCTTCATCGAGCTTCCGCCTGCCTAAGGCAAAAAAGATTCCTGCTCACTTTTGGTGGGCAGGGATTTTTGTATCTAAGGGATCCTTCTGCTTGGCTTGAGATAGCGTTCTTCCTCGGAGAACACACAGCCACAGTACTTTTGGATATACATGCCGAGCTCCCGGGCACGCTCCTGTCCGGCGCGGAAGTAGGGGCGGAAATCCCGATAGAGAAAGGCAACGCCGTACTCCTTCGCCGCACGCTCCGCGACCTCGCGCAGCAGGTCGTGATTCTGGTAGGGGCTGATGAACAGTGACGAGGTAAAGCTGTCAAAGCCGCCCTCCGCCGCCGTCTGCGCGGCAGTGAACAGGCGCATCTCATAGCACTTAACACAGCGTCCTGCAATATCCGGCGCGACCTCACGCACAAACGGGCGCAGACCGTAATCATCCTGCTCAATAAGCGGGAGCTCAACGCTCTGCGCATACTCACGCAGGCAGTTGCGGCGAGCGCGGTATTCGGTAAACGGGTGGATACTCGGATTGTACCAGAAGCCCGTCAGCTCAAGGCCGTCGGCACGCAGAACATCAATGCACTGGTTGGCGCAGGGCGCGCAGCAGATATGCAGGAGTGTTTTCATCATATTCCCCTCTTTCTTCCGTGATTATAGCACAAAGCAAAGACAACGGCAAGCATTTCCGGTCTTGTCATTGCGAGCCACCGTGGCGTGGCTGCGCATCCGTTAGCGACGAAGGAGCTTTCGGATGCGGCGTACCCCCTGCATAGCCGTTGGCGGCTTTGCCGCCTCAGACTGTCAAAAAAGTCCGTAACCGTCAAAATCAGTCAAACTTTTTTGACAGTCTGAGTCTTTGCTTTCAGCTTTAGCGTAGCGAATCAAGCAGATTGTACCATAAGACGGAAAAGTACGAAATATGACAGGCACGGATTGCCACGCAGCTTCGCTGCTCGCAATGACAGATACGATACATTCCTCCTTGCGGTGCACCCTTATTCTTCCTTGCCGAGCTCCGGTTATTTTCTGCCCTTTAGTTGACAAAAAATGCAGAAGACATTATAATAAATTAGATTGTTATGACATCGCGAAAGGCGTGATTTTCTATGACTGAACAACAACCCGCTGCAAAAAAGCGTATGCTTTCCGGCATCAAGCCCTCCGGCGATCTGACGCTCGGTTCGTATCTGGGCGCGATCCGCAACTGGAAGGATCGTGCCGATGAATTTGACTGCTACTATTTCATGGCAGACCTGCACTCCATCACCGTACGGCAGAATCCCGCAGACCTGCGCCGCCGCTCTTTAGAGCAGCTGGCGCAGTACATTGCCTGCGGTCTTGACCCGGAAAAGAATGTGCTGTTTTTTCAGAGCCATGTGCATCAGCACGCAGAGCTCGGCTGGGTGCTCAACTGCTACACCATGTTCGGAGAGCTTTCCCGCATGACACAGTTTAAGGACAAGTCCTTAAAGCATAAGGAAAACATCAACGGCGGACTCTTTACCTATCCTGCACTCATGGCGGCAGACATCCTGCTCTATCAGCCCGACTTCGTCCCCGTGGGCGAGGATCAGAAGCAGCATGTGGAGCTGTGCCGCAACATTGTCCAGCGGTTCAACGGCATCTACGGCGATGTTTTTAAGATGCCCGAGCCTTACATCCCCAAGGCGGGTGCCCGCGTGATGAGTCTTTCCTCGCCCGATGGGAAGATGAGCAAGTC
>PITX01000329.1 GCA_017577345.1 Clostridiales bacterium | reverse complement strand
GCATAAGCTGCTGTTCGACATGGGTCCCAACGCCATGTTTCTGGAAAATGCCGAGACGCTCGGCATTGACCTTGCAAAAATTGACACTGCATTTCTTTCCCACGCGCACAACGATCACTGCGGCGGACTGGAACTGTTCTGCAAACGCAACGGTCATGCGCCCGTCTATCTGCAAAAGCGCGCATTCGGCAATTACTATGTCGTCACGCCGGACAAATGCAGCTACATCGGACTCGACAGCGTGCTGAAGAAATATGCCGACGAGCGTTTCCGCTGCGGCGAGGGCACGGTCAGAATTGACGATCAGCTGACCGTCTTTTCCGACATCAAAACGCGCGATCTGTGGAGCCATGCGAACGACACTCTGCGTGAAAAGGACGGTGAGGACTATCCGTTCGATGCCTTTTTGCACGAGCAGAACCTCATCGTCACTGAAAACGGCAAGTCTGTTCTCTTTGCCGGCTGCGCACACAACGGCATTGTCAATATTCTCCGCCGCGCCGAAGAAATTCTCGGCAGGGCGCCCGATGCCGTGTTTGCCGGCTTCCATCTATACAATCCGTCCCTCAAGGCACCCGAGCCGCGCGAGCTGGTCGATGCGGTCGGTCGGGAGCTGAAGGCACGCGAGCACACGCGCTTTGTCACCGGTCACTGCACGGGCGAGGTTGCCTACGGCTGGCTCAAGGAGATGCTTGGTGACCGCCTCGACTATATGGCAGGCGGCACAGTGTTTGAAATCTGATCCTTTTACACTTTTAGAAAGAGAGAAAATGCCATGGCTGAGCTTACTCCGATGATGCGGCAGTATCTGGAGATCAAGGAACAGAATCAGGATTCGATCCTCTTTTTCCGTCTCGGCGACTTTTACGAGATGTTCAATGAGGATGCGCAGACCGCCTCGCGTGAGCTTGACCTCGCGCTCACCACGCGCGACCGCGGCAAGGCGCAGGAGGATCAGACGCCCATGTGCGGTATCCCCTACCACTCCTCGGACGCATACATTGCCCGTCTCATCGCCAAGGGCTACAAGGTCGCCATCTGTGAACAGACGGAGGATCCCGCGCTCGCCAAAGGGCTTGTCAAGCGCGATATTATCCGCGTCGTCACCCCCGGCACCGTGATCGACAGTGCGTGTCTTGACGACCGCCGCGGAAATTTTCTCTGCGGCGTGTTTCTCGATGACACCAACGCCGGTGTCGCATTCTGCGACATGACCACCGGACATACCCATGTGACCGCGTTTTCGGGCGAGGAGCGCATGGAACACCTTGTCAATGAGCTCTCCCGTTTCTCCCCTGCCGAAGCCGTTCTAAGCGAGGGTGCATACGGAAACAGCGCACTTGTGACACTGCTGCGCGAAAACCTCTCCTGTGCGGTGGAAAACGGACGCGATCGCTTTGACCTTAAAGTCGCGGAAAAGTCGATTCTTTCCCAGTACGGCGAAGATGCCTGTCAAAATTTTCCGCGCAGCAATCCTGCCGCAGCGATCGCGTTGGGCGGACTGCTCTCCTACCTGTACGAGACGCAGAAAACCGACCTTTCCTACAT
>PITX01000328.1 GCA_017577345.1 Clostridiales bacterium | reverse complement strand
TGCTTATACTGTATAAGTGTAATTTATCCTTTTGCTCGTCACGGAATACAAAACAGAAAACGGGGAGAAAGAACTATGGCAGAGAAAAATTCCGCAAATATTGGATTTGAAAAACAAATATGGGATGCAGCGTGTGTGCTGCGCGGCAACATCGACGCTTCCGAATATAAGAACGTCGTGCTTGGCCTCATATTCTTGAAGTATATCTCCGACCGTTTTGAAGAAAAGCACCAGCAACTGGTCGAGGAAGGCGACGGTTTTGAGGAAGACATTGACGAATACATTTCCGAAGGCATTTTCTTCGTACCCGAAAATGCCCGTTGGAGCGTCATTGCTTCCAAAGCACACACGGCAGAAATCGGTACTGTTATCGACGAAGCTATGAGAGCCATCGAAAAAGAAAACAAGCGCCTGAAGGATATCCTCCCGAAGAACTTCGCACGCCCGGAGCTGGACAAGCGCCGTCTCGGTGACGTGGTTGATTTGTTCACCAATATTAAGATGGTCGATTCCGGCTCCAGCAGAGACATCCTCGGCAGAACATACGAATACTGCCTGTCTAAATTTGCAGAGCAGGAAGGCAAGCTGGCCGGTGAATTCTATACCCCGTCCTGTGTCGTCCGCACACTGGTCGAAATCCTGCAGCCGTTCAACGGCCGTGTGTACGATCCCTGCTGCGGATCCGGTGGCATGTTCGTGCAGAGCGCAAAGTTCATTGAAAACCACAGCGGCAACCTGAGCAACATCTCTGTGTTCGGTCAGGACTCCAACCCGACCACATGGAAGATGGCACAGATGAACTTGGCCATCCGTGGCATCGAGGCAAACCTCGGAAACTTCAACGCGGACACCTTCTTCAATGACTGCCACCCGACGCTCCGTGCAGATTTCATCATGGCAAATCCTCCCTTCAACCTTTCCGACTGGGGGGCAGATAAGCTCAAAGACGACGTGCGCTGGCAGTACGGGATGCCGCCCGCAGGCAACGCGAACTTCGCATGGCTGCAGCACATGATATACCACCTTGCGCCGAACGGCAGAATCGGCATGGTGCTGGCGAACGGCTCCCTCTCATCCCAGAGCAGCGGCGAAGGTGAAATCCGCAAAAACATCATCAACGCGGATTTTGTAGAGTGCATCGTGGCAATGCCCACGCAGCTGTTCTACACCACGCAGATCCCGGTATCCCTCTGGTTCCTCGGCAAGAACAAGAAGCAGCCCGGAAAGACGCTGTTCATCGATGCCCGGAAAATGGGCACCATGGTTACAAGAAAACTCCGCGAACTGACCACCGAGGACATCGGCGTGATCGCGGACACCTATAACGAATACTGCGCCGGTACATTGGAGGATCAGAAGGGCTTTTGCGCTGTTGTCACCACCGAAGACATCGCTAAGCAGGACTACATTCTCACGCCCGGACGGTATGTCGGCATCGAAGAGCAGGAAGACGACGGCGAGCCTTTCGAGGAAAAGATGACGCGCCTCACCGGCGAACTGTCCGAGCTGTTTGCCAAATCCCATGAGCTGGAGGACGAAATCCGCCAAAAGCTGGAGGC
>PITX01000327.1 GCA_017577345.1 Clostridiales bacterium | reverse complement strand
CATCAGGGCCGCTTGCTGTGAGTCTGAAAAAGTGAAGCCAAAGTGCTGTTTTAAAAATGAAAATCGATTGGCCGTCTTCTGCAGACGAACGTTGTGAACAAATTCCGTCGTTTCCTTGATAGCCTTATTTTCAGCATCGTAGCAGTAACCGAGGATGTGATACTTCCCCGAGCGGTCTTTGCAGGAAAACTCGATGCCGTACAGGAAGCGAGGATCATCGGGTCGCAGTAATTTCTGCACGATACTGCATCCTTCCTCAGTATCTTGAGCCGTCAAAGAAAAAAGAGCCAGACCGGTTTTCCGAACACACTCCAACAGTGCCTTTGGCGTATCCGTACCATCGGAAAAAACGGAATGCATATGCACATCGGGTTTTTGATAAAATACACGTTCCATTATGGCAGCAACTCCAGATGTTAAGAGAATAATCATTTTCTCACATGATAGCAAACACATTATTTTTCGTCAATTGGCTACCGCTTTATACAGCAAAAAAAGAAGCCACCATACGGTGACTTCTTTTTCTCTCGAATCGGCTTACAGCTTCTCGCGGATCTTGGCAGCCTTGCCAACGCGATCACGCAGGTAGTACAGCTTAGCGCGACGGACATAACCGTGACGCACGACCTCGATGGTCTCGATGGTGGGAGAATGCAGGGGGAAGACCTTCTCCACGCCCACGCCGTAGGAGATACGACGGACGGTGATGGTCTCCTCGATGCCGCCATGCTTCTTAGCAATGACAGTACCCTCGAAGATCTGGATACGCTCACGGGAGCCTTCCTTAACCTTCACATGCACCTTAACGGTGTCACCAACCTCAACCTGAGGTACAGCATTCTGCAGCTGCTTTTCGTTCAATGCCTTAATGAGATCCATGGATTTTTCCTCCTGTATTTATAGGTGTTCATGCCGGCATTTCAATGGCATCTCTTTCTTTTCGGATACCGCACGGCAGAGGACCGCCCTTTTCACGCCACGATAGAATATCACAGAAGTATCGGAAATGCAAGTATAATTTTACAGTTTCACGGGAAATTATCGGAAATCCGCACCGTTTTCATCTAAAATGCGGCGACGGCGCACACTCATAAAGTCAGGTTTCAACTCCGGAAGGTAGTTTTCAATGGCTTTTTCCAGCAAAGAAGGATTTACACCGGGGTTTTGTGCCTGTACGACCACTGTCCCGCGAATCTCCTTTTCCTCTGCGGTCAATTCCACACTGGAAATCATGGGCGCAATATCCACATCAGCCAGTTCTTTTCGCTTGGTCTTCTTCTGAATAATGATACTGTCTCTTGTAAACAATTCGTTGAGTTTCTCAATGGCACCTGCCGGCACACCATTGTCATACTCCAGCAGGATATCCGCCTGCAGATAGACAAGTTCACGGATGGGGCGAATGGCCGGATAGCATTCCAAAACCCGCAGGCCGGTGGGCAAACCGGTATTGATCTTTTCCACGATCCCACTGCCGTCGTGTTCCTGCTGCACTTCAAAGTCCAGCAGTTCGCAATCGCTCTGTTGCCCGACGGACAAAGGCAATACAATGGACAGAATGGGATGGGGATGAAACCCCTGGGTATGCTTGATGTCCAGTTC
>PITX01000003.1 GCA_017577345.1 Clostridiales bacterium | reverse complement strand
TTTGAGCGTTTCCGATATACGGTAAAAATCTGAAATCTGTTACGGACGGATTCCCACGCTCGCTTCGCTCGCTCGGAATGACAGAGGGGACGCTTATTTCACAAGGATTTTGACTTACTGCGCAACTCTCACTCCTGCACAGCCGTTGGCGGCTCCGCCGCCTTACGGATGTGGCGTACCCCGTGCGGGTATACCGTACCTATGTACGCCGACGAGTGCGCAGAGTGATTTTTCACCCTGCGCTTTTTGCGTCTTTTATAAGCTCCTGAATGACATAACCTGCAAGCATCAGACCTGCACACGACGGTACCCACGAAACAGAGGCAGGAATACTGCGCCTGCCGGGAGGCGGTGTCTCTTCCTGAATGGGTGTCTGCGGCAGCTCCTCGCTGAACAGCACCGTGTGGTGCAGGATATTGCGTGCACGCAGCTCCCTGCGCATCACCCGCGCCAGATGGCAGCCGCTGGTCTTGGAAATATCCGTAATGCGAAACTGCGTGGGATCGAGCTTGTTGCCCGTCCCCATCGCGCTGATGATGGGAATATCCCGTTCCTTTGCCGTCTGCACCAGACTCAGCTTGCACGATACCAGATCAATGGCATCGATAATATAATCATACCGCTGTCCAAAAAACCGTTCCTTGGTCTCCTCACTGTAGAGCGCCGGAACGGAGGTCACGCGGCAGTCCGGATTGATGTCCAGCACCCGCTGCGCCATGACATCCGATTTGTATTTGCCGATCGTGGAATGCAGCGCACATAGCTGCCGGTTCAGATTGGTCACGCCGACCGTATCGTTATCCACCAGCGTCAGCGCACCGACGCCGGCACGGGCAAGTCCCTCTGCCGCATAGCTTCCGACGCCGCCGATGCCGAAGACGATTACATGGGATCGGCGGAGGCGTTCCAATGCCTCCGCGCCCAAAATCATTTCCTCCCGAAGGAATGGGTGTTCCATACTATCTCCTTATACAATTGGGGCACTGCAAGCAGTGCCCCAAAAGAACGGTTTTAGTTAAATGCGATGCTGACATTGCCGGAAAGTGCAGCAGCCTCATCATAGCCGCAGGCTTCCTTGGCAGCGGCAATCATCTCCTCCGACCACTCACTGGTCAGAACACTCGTCACAGCGACCTTGCTGTAGTTCTCACCGAGACCGGTGCAGTAGAGAATGATCGTAGCACCGTTGACCTCGGCAACCACATAGTCGCCTGCCTTGCGTTCTTCCATGCTCCATTTCAGGACATCGTTAGAGACGCTTGCCAAACTTGCACGGGTCAGATCCTCCAGATCCTCGCCCTCTGCGCCGTATTCTTCCATCAGTGCTCTGAAATTAGCTTCCGAAGCGTCTGCTTCCAGAGAAGCCTTGATCTTTTCGACCTTCTCAGCGGCGGTCTGCTCGCCCTCGGCAAGCTCCTCGCTGTCTGCTTCAATGACGATTTCCAGACCGTTCAGCGTCTGATAGTCGCTCTTGTCGATGAGCTTCACGACAAAATAAGTGGCCTCATTCTCGAAGAGCTTCACATCGCCGTCCTTTGCCTTGTCGAAGATCCAAGCGGCGGCATCCTCGGAAACATTGTTGGTCACGGACTGGCGGGTGTTGTCGCTCTTGATCTGCACCTTTTCGTTCGCAATATCAAAATCCTTCTCCATTGCCTTTGCATCGTCTTCCGCCTGCTTCTTTTCCGCATCGGTCGGATCGGGCTTGTTGCCGTCCTCGTCTGCCTCAACAAAGGAATCAGCGGAAACGCTGTAAAGATAATAGGAAGCGACCGTAAAGCTGTCGGGATCCTCGTCATAACGGGCTGCGATCTTGTCGTCCTCATAGCGCAGACCGGCAGGATAATGCTGTGCAACATGCATGACCGTCAGGTAGTCGCGGTAGCCCTTGGCGTTGCAGCCGGAGCCGAAGACGCGCTCGATCAGATGATTGAGGGACTCGCCGTTGGTGTCTGCATAACCCTGCATGACATCCATCTGCTCGTCGATCTCGCTCTCAAGATGCTCGTCGATCTCATAGCCTGCGGTCATTGCCTCATTGTAGATGGCATAAGCGGAAACTGCGGTGTCCTTTGCGCTGCTTGCAATCAGCTGTGCCCAGGTGACATCGTAAGTGCCGTCAACGGGCTCCTTATCGGTCAGATAGTCGGAGCTGATACCGAACAGACCGAGATACATCGCGCCGTCGCTGGTAACATACTGCTTATCCAGAGGTGTGCCGGATTCGATGCCGACATAGGAGGCATAGGAGCCGAGGTTATTGGCAGTGCTGTTATAGAAATAGTTGAATTCCTTAACACTGACATCGTGATCGCCGACGGTCAAAACGGTACGGTTGTTCTTCACCGCGCGATAGATCAGAACGCCGCCGATCAGAAGGGCAACGACCAAAATGATGCAGATCGCAAAGATCCAGCCCTGTGACAGCTTTTTCTTTTTCTTCGGAGTTTCGGAAACAGGCAGATTGGCCTGCTCCAGACGCTTTTTTCTTGAACTGGAAGCGCTCATGTTTATTACCTCTCATTCGTGGGATCTGTCCGGAAATGCTTTCCGAACATACAACATTAGTCATTATAACTGCATTTTCCGTTTCTTGCAAGTAAAAAGTGAAAATAAAGCGAAAAGTTTAAAAATTTGCAAAAAAGAAAGACAGCAAAACGCTGTCTTTTCAGCGTGTCGAAAAACCTTTTTCGACACGCTGACAGGCTGTCAAAAAGTTCGGAAGACAAGCAACTCGCGTCCGTCGGCGTACATAGGCTCAAAGAATAACCGATGGGCAATCCAACGAAGTGATTGCCCATCGGAGAGGAAGCGCAACGGAATGATTGAGCTTTGCCGCTTGCGGCGAAGCGAAGAATATGCAGTTTGCGCTGACGAAGTTGCGCAGTAAGTCAAAATCCTTGCGCAAGCAAGCATTATTTTGGTTGAAAAGTTCGGAATACTCTGAATTTTGAAAAATGCAAAATCTCTGCATCACGCCAAAAAAGTTTGACTGATTTTGACGGTTACGGACTTTTTTGACAGTCTGGAAAGACAGCAAAACGCTGTCTTTTCTCTGATTAGCCCCGCCGTAGCCGTGTAGCTCCGTTTATAACCTGCACGATAAGGCAGGTGGGTTGTCTCTCCGCTTCTTAGCTGCTTCCAACATCCATTCACGGTCAAAGCCGGAACGGGAGGCCTGCAATCCGAAGCAGAAGTCCGACATCCCTTCAATTTGATGTGGGTTTAAATGAAGCTATCACGCACCCGGCAGGGAACTTTATTGCGCAATCGGCGTCAAAGGGGCAGTTACAGCTCTTCGCTCTCCTCTTCTTCGTCAAACATATTTTGCATCAGAAGATCGTAAACGGCTTCCAGCTCCGCATCATCCTCGACCGCGACCAGGATCGGCTCGTCGCCCTCCATAACGGATTTCAGAATACTGACTTCCAGTTCTTCTGCATCGTCATCTGCATCGGCAGGGGTCAGCGCAAGATACTCCGAGCCCTTGTAGGTCACGCTGGAAAGCACCTCAAGCTCGTACTCCACGCCGTCTTCATCGGTAATCGAAATGATATTCGCACCGTATTCCTGTTCCATAGACTTGCCTCCTGTTTCTTTCTGCTTTCATTCTACCCGTATCAGCGGTAAAAATCAAGTGGAAATCAGGCGACTGCTGCTCAGGAACAAAAATTTTCAAGCACCCGTGCCGCCTCCTGCAGATTCTCACAATAAATTCCATCCGAAAGCATCTGCGTATCGGAAGCCGGCAAAAGATCCGTCCGGAACTCCGTGCGGTAAACCGTGCCGTTCTCGGTGTTTTTGACCGCAATATAGCCCTCCTGATCAAAAATCAGGAAGCCTGCAAAAATGCAAAGAAAAAGTGAAACAGCACACTGTATGACTTTTCGCTTGGAAAATAGATTCATTCTTATCACCCGCTGGGTAGTTTCCCGCAAAAATCATAAAATATCAAACAAAAAAAGTGCTAATACGGATTTGACAAGTGTGATATAATTATATAAATAGGGATAATGGGTTGGTATGTCTGTTGAAATATTACACGCGGACATATTCTGACAAAAAATAAAACTTCAGGAAATGAGGGGTAAATATGGCTGAACCGTCCCGTAAACCAGAAAAGCAACCGCATATTGCCTGGCGTATCGGCCGGGTCGTTCTTGATATTCTCGGAAAGGTGCTGCTGTGCGTCATGATCGCCGCAGCCACCCTTGCCGTCGTCGGTCTGATCGCCGGCGCGATCTTTCTGACAAAATTCTCCGGCTATCTGAAAACCGATGTCATTCCGAAGGCCTATGAGTATGCGGAAAACCTGGCACTGGATGAGATTTCTCTGGCACAGACCTCGATCATCTACTACAAGGACAGAGAAACCGGTGAATACCGCGAGCTGCAGCAGCTCTATGCCAAGGAGCACCGCATCTGGGTCAGCTATGACGAGATCCCGGAAAACCTTGTCCGTGCGACCATCGCCATCGAGGATAAGCGTTTCCTTGAGCATGACGGCGTTGATTGGATCAGAACGCTCTCTGCTGTGCGAAACTTTGTCGGCGGTGACTCCTCCTACGGTGCCTCCACCGTCACGCAGCAGCTCATCAAAAACCTGTCGCATGAGGACGATGTCACCGTCAACCGTAAGGTGCAGGAGATTTTCCGTGCCATGGCGGTGGAGGAATACTACTCCAAGGAAGAGATCATGGAATGGTACCTCAACACGATCTATCTCGGCGAAGGCTGCTACGGCGTGCAGAGTGCGGCCGAGGTCTACTTCGGCAAGAACACCGGTGAGCTGACTGCGGCGGAATGCGCCGCGATCGTTGCCATCACGAACAACCCGTCTCTTTATGACCCGTATATCCATCCGGAAAGCAACCGAAACCGTCAGCTGATCATCCTCAGCGAAATGCACGATCAGGGGTATCTGACCGATGCGGAATACAGTGCCGCCAAGGGGCAGGAAATGCTCTTCCACAATGGCCGTTACGATGAAAAATCCTACTACTGCGGCACCTGCGGCTTTGAAGGTCCGCGCAGCAAATACACCAAGCAGGACGGCGCGTACTTCTGCCCCGGCTGCGGCACGCAGAACTATGCCGTTGACGATAACAATGCCTATTCCTATTTCGTAGATACCATTTACCGCGATGTCGTGAACGACCTGTGCGAAAAGTACGACCTGAGCGAGCTGGCTGCCGTGCAGAAGCTGCTTACCGGCGGCTACAGTATCTATGCCACGATCGATCCCGCCGCACAAGAGATCATTGACCGTGTCTATGAAAACCCCGACAATGTGCCCGATACCGTCAGCACGCAGCAGCTGCAGTCTGCGATCGTGCTGATCGACAATGAGACCGGTGATATTATCGCCATGTCCGGCGGTGTCGGGGAAAAGCAGTCAAGCCTCTCTCTGAACCGCGCAACACAGAGTAAGCTGCCGACCGGCTCCTCGATCAAGCCCATCTCCGTCTATGCGCCTGCATTGGATGCAGGTGTCATCACGCCGGCAACGGTCTTTGACGATTCCCCGTTCTATGAGGACAGCAGCTGGCCGCAGAACGATTCACGATACTACAGCGGTCACTGCCTCGTGCAGCGCGGCGTGACCAGCTCACTGAACACGATTTCCGTAAAGACGCTCAACGCGCTCGGTCTGGAAAACAGCTACAATTTCCTTACGCAGAAGATGGGGATCACCACGCTGGTCGATGATATGGAGATCGGCGGGCGGCATTATTCCGATATTGCCTATGCTCCGCTTGCACTGGGCGAGCTGACCTACGGTCTGACCGTGCGCGAGATGACGCAGGCGTATGCCACCTTCCCCAACGGCGGCGTGTTCCGCGAGGCGCGCACCTATACGCAGGTCGTCGACCCCGAGGGAAATGTCATTCTGGACAATCAACAGGAAAGTCACACCGCGATCAGTGAAAAGGCGAACTTCTATATCAACAATATGCTCCGCGACGCCGTCTCCTACGGCACCGGAACACCCGCCTATAAAAACAATGTTGCCGTTGCCGGCAAAACCGGTACCTCCGGCAACAACCAGACCCGCTGGTTTGCAGGCTATACGCCCTACTACACCGCCGTTGTCTGGTGCGGCTACGATGAGCCGGAGCAGGTCATTCTCTCGAATTCATGGACAAATCCCGCCATTGTCATGTGGCGTCAGGTCATGGATCCACTGCATGAAAACCTCGAATACCGGGATTTCCCGTATGCGGATATGGGTTGGTACACGCTCTGCGCCGACTGCGGCAAGATCGCAACGGAGGCCTGTGAAAAGGATGTCCGCGACGGCAAGGACCGCACCGTTACCGTCCGTCTGTTCGGCAGTGATGTGCCGGGCGGGCAATGCACCTGCCATGTGCTTGTCAAGGTCTGCAAGGAAAGCGGCAAAATCGCAAATGAATTCTGTGAGCAGTGTGAAGGCAATACCGTGACCGAGGTCGGCATGATCCTCAAAGAATATGCCTGGTCGGAGGATGTGAGGAACCATTGCTCCTTCATCTATGACCCCGAGAACAAGAAAGCCGAGTGTACGATCCACACGGCAGAAAGCACCACGGAAAGCACAGAAGATTCTACCGGCGAGACAGAGCCGACCGAGCTGACAGAGCCGACAGAGGAAACGACCGAGCCGGAAACCGAGCCCGATCTGTTCCTGCCGCCGCAGGAGGACGACTGGTATCGCCGCCGGAAGATCGTCGGGATGTGAGGGCGCTCTATGTGGATTGCAGAAAACTGGAAGGACTATGAGGTGCTGGACACCTCCGACGGTGAAAAGCTGGAGCGTTGGGGACGCTATTTTCTGGTGCGTCCCGACCCACAGGTCATCTGGGCTACGCCGAAGTCCGACATGCACTGGCGCAGCTTTGACGCCCGCTACGCCCGCTCCGACAGCGGCGGCGGGCATTGGTCCAGGCATCATCTGCCGGAACGCTGGCAGATACACTACCGCGATCTGACCTTCAATGTCAAGCCCATGAATTTCAAGCACACCGGTGTTTTCCCGGAGCAGGCCGCCAACTGGGATTTCATTGATGCACAGATCAGGAACGCGGATCGCCCGGTCAGCGTGCTGAATTTATTCGCCTACACCGGCGGCGCAACATTGGCAGCCGCCAAAGCAGGTGCATCCGTCTGCCATGTGGACGCGGCAAAGGGCATGGTCGCATGGGCGCGTGAAAACGCCGCCTCCTCCGACCTGTCCGAGGCGCCGATCCGTTGGATCATCGACGACTGCGCGAAATTCGTCGAACGCGAGATCAAGCGCGGCAGACGCTATGACGCGGTCATCATGGACCCGCCCTCCTACGGCAGAGGTCCGTCAGGTGAGATCTGGAAGCTGGAAAAGGATCTGTATCCGTTCCTGAAGCTGGTCGCAGGCGTGCTGTCCGACGATCCCCTTTTCTTTATCATCAATTCCTACACGACCGGTCTTGCACCCTCGGTGCTGACCTGTCTGCTTGACAGCATCATTACGCCGAAATACGGCGGCAGGACGGTATCCGATGAGCTCGGACTTCCCGTCTCCGGAAGCGGTCTGGTGCTTCCCTGCGGTGCGACCGGCCGCTGGACAAAATCTGAAAGGTAACAATTCGATGGGCAATGCCATTTCCGTGCAGGAACTGCATTTTTCCTATCCGTCCCAGAGCGGTGAGAAGCCGGTCTGCGTCTTTGACGGTCTGAATGTGAATATTGAAGAAGGCAGCTTTGTTGCGATACTCGGTCATAACGGCTGCGGCAAATCCACCTTCGCCAAGCAGTGCAATGCGATCTTACTGCCGGAGGGCGGCAGTGTTCAGGCGTTCGGCATTGATACGAGGGAGGAGGACAGGCTCCTGGAGATCCGCCGCACCGTCGGCATGGTCTTTCAAAATCCCGACAATCAGATGGTCGCCAATGTCGTAGAGGAGGATGTCGCCTTTGCCCCGGAGAATCTCGGCGTTCCCTCCGAGGAGATCCGCAAGCGGGTGGACGATGCGCTGAAAACCGTCGGAATGTACGACTACCGCACCCACGCGCCGCATCTTCTTTCCGGCGGTCAGAAGCAGCGCATCGCCATTGCTGGCGTGATCGCCATGCAGCCGCGCTGCATCGTGCTCGATGAACCGACTGCCATGCTCGATCCCCATGGGCGCGAGGATGTCATGCACACCATTGAACAGTTGAACCGCGAAAACGGAATTACGGTCATTCTGATCACGCATCACATGACCGAAGCCATCCGTGCTGACCGCGTGATCGTCATGAGCGAGGGCCGTATCCTGACGGACGGCACCCCGAAAGAGGTCTTCACGCAGGTCGAACTGCTCAGATCCGCCGGACTGGATGTTCCGGCAACCACACAGATCATTTATGAGCTGAACAAGGCGGGCTTTGACCTGCCGCTGGACGCTCTTTCCACAGAAGAATGTGCGCAGGCACTTTGCGAAGGCTTGACCACAGGAGGAAACACATTTGGCTGCAGCGATTGAGATCCGAGACCTCTGCCATACCTACAGCGTCGGAACGCCGTTTGAGCACGACGCGATCAAACATATGAATTTTACCGTGGAGAAGGGTGAATTTCTCGGTGTCATCGGGCATACCGGCTCCGGAAAATCCACGCTGATCCAGCATCTGAACGGCTTGCTCAAGCCCACAAGCGGCGATGTGCTGCTGGACGGGGAGAGCATCCGGAGGGACAAGCAGGCGACCCGTCAGGCGCATTTTCGCGTCGGACTGGTTTTTCAGTACCCGGAATATCAGCTCTTTGAGGATACCGTCTTTCAGGATATCGCCTTCGGTCCGAAAAATATGGGGCTGAACGAAGAGGAGATCCGGCAGCGCGTTTTGCGGGCAGCCGGATTTGCCGGCGTTGATCCCGATGTGCTGGACAAGTCCCCGTTCGATCTTTCCGGCGGTCAGAAGCGGCGCGTCGCCATTGCGGGCGTGATCGCCATGGAACCGGAGATCATCATTTTCGATGAGCCGACGGCAGGTCTGGATCCCTCTGCCCGTGCTTCCCTGCTTTGCAATATCCGCTCCTATCAGAAAGCAAGCGGTGCGACCGTGCTGATGGTCAGCCACTCCATGGACGATGTGGCTGTGATGGCAGACCGTCTGCTCGTGCTCAACGAAGGGCAGGTCGAAATGCTCGGCACGCCTGCGGAGGTCTTTGCAAAGGCGGAACGCCTGCAGCAGATCGGTCTGACCGTGCCGCAGGTCACTTCCCTGTTCCTGCGGCTGAAAGAGCTCGGTCTGCCCGTTGACCCCGCCACCTACACCGTGGAGGATGCCCTGCGGCAGCTTCTGCGCCTGAAAGGAGGCGCAGCGGATGCTTAAGGACATCACACTGGGGCAGTATTTCCCGGGAAATACCGTTGTGCACCGCCTCGACCCGCGTACGAAGCTTATGATAACGCTTTTGTATATCGTGGCGCTGTTTCTGTGCAGGTGGTTTGTTTCCTACGGTCTGATGCTTGCCTTTTTGGTCACCGCAATCGCCCTGTCCAGAATCCGCCTGAAAGCTCTGTTTAAGGGTTTGAAGCCGCTGATCATCATCATCATTTTTACGGCACTCATCAACCTGTTCTACACGGAAGGGCGCGTGCTTGTGCAGTTCTGGATCTTCAAGATCACCGCCGAGGGCATTCAGAACGCCTTTTTCCTCGTCCTGCGCATCATGCTGCTCGTCATGGGCACCTTCCTGCTGACCTATACCACCTCGCCGATCGCGCTGACGGACGGACTGGAATCGCTGCTCTCTCCGCTGAAAAAGATCCGCTTCCCCGTGCATGAGCTGGCGATGATGATGAGCATTGCCCTGCGCTTTATCCCCACGCTGATTGAGGAAACAGACAAGATCATCTCCGCGCAGAAGGCGCGCGGCGCGGATTTTGAAACCGGAAATATTTTCCGCCGCGCCAAGGCACTGATTCCCATTCTGGTGCCGCTGTTCGTCAGCGCGTTCCGCAGAGCGGACGAGCTTGCGACTGCCATGGAATGCCGCTGCTATCACGGCGGTGAGGGACGCACGAAAATGAAACAGCTCAAATACCACACACGCGATATTCTGAGCTTACTGCTCGGCATCGCCCTGCTTGCTGGCATCATCGTCCTGCGGCAGTTTTAGGAGGACACTCTTTGCGGAATATTGCTCTATTTCTGAAATATGACGGGTCAGCCTATCACGGCTGGCAGGTGCAGAAGAATGCCCGCTCCGTCGCGCAGACGCTGGAGGAAGCGACTGCCGCGGTGGTCGGGCATAAGGTGCATCTGACAGGCTGCGGGCGCACCGATGCAGGCGTTCACGCCCGTGTCTATGTTGCGAATTTCCGCACGGACTCCGCAATTCCCTGTGACCGTCTCCCCTACGCACTCAATACGCATCTTCCCGACGACATCGTCGTTTATGACGCAAGGCAGGTGCATGACGGCTTCAATGCCATCGGCTCCTGCGTCCGCAAGGAATACACCTATCAGATTTACAATTCGCATATCCGCGATCCGTTTTTCATCAACCGCGCATGGTTTTACCCGAAGCATCTGGACGAAAAAATCATGCAGGAGGCTGCCGCGCAGTTCGTCGGCACGCATGATTTTGCCGCCGTCCGCTCCGTCGGCACGGAGGTAAAATCCACCGTCCGCACCGTTCACCATTTTGAGGTCGAACGCACGGGCGATCTGATCTTGCTCCGCATCTGCGCAAACGGTTTTCTTTATAACATGGCGCGTGCCATGACCGGCACGGTCGTCTATGCTGCAGAGGGAAAAATCGCACCGAGGCAGATCGGCGTGATCCTGCAAAGCGGCAACCGTACTGCGGCGGGTCCGACCGTTCCGCCCGGCGGACTGTATATGACACAGCTTTGGTATGATGACGGGGAGGTGTCCTTCCATGTCCGCTGAAACCGAAAAGAAGGTCGGTCATCGCTGGCTGCTCTTTGCCGCGATCGCGCTTGTCATCCTGCTGCTTCTTCTCTGGTATCTCTGGGCACAGACCGCTTCCCTCGACGGTTTGAAGCGCTTTGTCCGCTATTCCGGCAAGCACTATGAAAACTATTCGGTAAGCTGCACCGATACCGGTGCCTGCGTGATTGCTGATGACCGCCTTTGTACGGCATCGCAGGAGGGCATTTCGGTTTACAGTACAGACGGCAGACTGCTATGCCGGGAAGATAAGCCCTATGATTCCCCCGCACTGAAAACGGGAAACGGCTGTTTTCTCTGCTATGATATCGGCGGCACACAACTTATACTGCTCGGTACGGACGGTGAAACGAAGTTTTCTCTGCACACGGACGGGCGCATCTATGACGCGGAGATTGCCGAATGCGGTGCAGTGAGCGTACTGACCGAGGGCACGGACTGCCGCGCCGTTGTGCAGGTCTATTCCGAAAGCGGTGCTCCGCTGTTCCGGCACGACTCCAAAAGCCGCTACCTGAACACCTGCGCACTCTCTCCCGATGCTGACTTCCTCACCGTGACCGCACTCGGTCAGGAAGATATCCGTTTTGCAAGCACGGCAGTGCTCTTTGAAACTGACCGCACAGATACCCCCGCAGAGCTATCGCTTGACGCGCAGATCATCTACGACATGGCATTTACGGACGCTGAAAGCATTTGTGCTGTCGGTGAAAGCAGTCTGCAATTCTTTACCCCCGAGGGAACGCTTCTTCGCGAATATCAAATGCAGTCGGGCAGCTTAACTGCCTACCGCTTCGCGCCGGGTACGGTTGTCGCCTCGTATGAACGCTATCAGGGCGGCAGCGCGCTTGTAGTTCTCGATGCACAGGGAAAAGAGCTCGCATATCTGGAAATAAATGAAGCAGTACTGCACCTGAGCACCTGCGGGAATTATATCAGTGTACTGACGGAGCAGGAGCTCCGAATTTACGACCGTTCGCTGCAGCTATGCGGCAGTACGGAAAATCAGGGCTGGCAGGCAGCCCTTGCGCGTTCGGACGGCACGGCGATGTGCCTTTCCGACCACAGCGCACTTCTCTATATCCCTGACTAAAGGAGGATTCCTATGAAACCGACACTTTGCAGCAAATGTCAGAAAAATGTTGCTGTTATTTTTATTACGAAGGTAGAAAACGGCAAAAGCACCAACGAAGGGCTTTGCCTGAAATGTGCCAAGGAGCTTGGCATCAAACAGGTCGATGAGATCGTGGAGCGTATGGGCATCACGGATGAGGATCTCGACGGTCTGAACAACGAAATGATGGCAATGATGGCTCCCGAAAATGAAGAAGACGACGATGATGACATCGGCAGCCGCACGGCGACCTTCCCCCACATGAACCGTCTGTTCGGTAAGGCAGACGAGCTGATGCCAAAGGATGAGGCAGGAGAAAAGGCAAAAGAGCCGACGCCGGACAAGCCGAAAAAGCAGAAGCGCAAGTTCCTTGACACCTACTGCCAGAATCTGACCGCCAAGGCACGGGAAAATGCACTGGATAAGATCATCGGCCGTGAGGTCGAAACTGAGCGCGTGGTGCAGATCCTGAACCGCCGTCAGAAGAACAATCCCTGCCTGATCGGTGAGCCGGGTGTCGGCAAAACCGCCGTTGTGGAGGGGGTCGCGCAGTATATCGCCGCAGGCCGTGCGCCGGAGCAGCTGCGTGGGAAGCGACTGTTCGCGCTGGATATGGCGAGCATCATCGCAGGCACGAAGTACCGCGGCGAATTTGAAGAGCGCATCCGCGATATTTTGGCAGAGGTGCGCCGCGTGCAGAATGTGATTTTATTTGTTGATGAAATGCACACATTGACGGGGGCGGGTGCCGCCGAGGGTGCGATCGACGCCGCCAACCTGCTCAAGCCCGCCCTCGGGCGCGGACAGGTACAGATGATCGGTGCAACGACACTGAACGAATACCGAAAGTTTATTGAAAAAGATGCCGCGCTGGAACGCCGCTTCCGTCCGGTGCAGATTCGTGAGCCGAGCAGAGAGGAAACACAGGAAATTCTGGAGGGACTGCGCCCGTCTTTGGAAACGCACCATAGAATCGTGATCACCGATGCGGCGATCCGGGCGGCAGTCGATCTCTCCTGCCGCTATATTACGGACAAATTTCTGCCGGATAAGGCAGTTGACCTGTTGGACGAGGGTGCTGCCTGTGCCGCCATGCGCAGGACGCTGGGCAGTCCGTCGGACAGTGACCTGGAGCAGCAGCTTCGGGACGCGGTACGAAACGGTGCCTATGAACAGGCGGCAAAGCTGCGCGACCGTCTGCATCAGGGAAAGTCCGCCGGCGCTGCCGAGCGAAGGGTAGAGGTACGCGATATTGCCGCCGCCGTTTCCAGCCGTACCGGAATACCCGTCGGTACGGTCAGTCTGTCGGAAAAACAGCGGCTCCGCACGCTGGAGGAAACGCTCTCGGCGCGTGTGATGGGGCAGACAGATGCCGTACACGCCGCCGCCGAGGCAGTCCGCCGCGGCAGATCGGGGCTTGCCGCGCAGAAGCGTCCTGCCGCCGCCATGCTGTTTTCAGGTCCCACCGGCGTGGGAAAGACAGAACTGTGCAAGGCGCTTGCCGAGGCAGTTTACGGCAGCGAAAGTGCGATGATCCGCGTGGATATGTCGGAATATATGGAAAAATTCTCTGTCTCGCGCCTGATCGGTGCGCCTCCCGGCTATGTCGGGCATGAGGACGGCGGTGAGCTGTCGGAAAAGGTGCGCAGAAGACCGTATTCCCTTGTCCTGCTCGACGAGCTGGAAAAGGCGCACCGTGACATCTGCGGTCTGCTGCTGCAGATCATGGAGGACGGGATTCTGACCGACTCTGCCGGGCGGCAGATCGACTTCCGCAACACCATGCTGGTCATGACCACCAATCTCGGCGGTGATTCTGCCGGAAAAGGCGGTATCGGCTTCGGCAGGACGGCGGAGGATTCGGTCATGGCCTCCCTGCGGGAGCATTTTCCGCCGGAATTTTTGGGGCGCATCGACTGCATTGCGGTCTTCCGACCGCTGGGCGAAGCCGCGCTGACGCAGATCGCGCAGAAGGAGCTGCAGGCTCTGCGTGAACGCGCCGCGCGGCAGCAGCTTACCTTTTCCTACGCGCCGGGTCTGCCGGAAGCCCTTGCGAAGCGTGCTTTGGGCAAAAAAAGCGGCGCACGGGCACTTCGCAGTCTGATTCAATCAGAACTGGAAGCACCCATGGCCGCAAATCTTCTTTCGGAGCATCCGTCCCCCGCCATGACCGCACAGGTCAAGGACGGGAATATCCTTTTGCTTTAAGCAAGAACAGCATAGAGCAGTACGATCGCGCCGAGTACGATGCGGTACCAGCCGAATGCGGAGAAATCGTGCTTTTTGATGTAGCCGACTAAGAACTTGATCGCGATCACGGAAACGGCAAAGGCGACTGCCATGCCCAGCAGCAGAACGCCGAGCTGTGTGCCGGTGAAGCCGAAGCCGAATTTGACGATTTTGAGCAGGGATGCACCGAACATCACGGGGACGGCAAGGAAGAAGGTATATTCTGCCGCCAGACCTCGGGATGCACCGATCAGGATGCCGCCGAGAATGGTCGCGCCGGAACGGGAGGTGCCCGGGACAAGTGCCAACACCTGGAAAATGCCGATCAGCGCGGCATCCTTCCATGTCAGCTCCGCAAGCGTATTGATGCGCGGGGTACGGCGTTTATTGTACTGCTCGATGAACAGGAAGCCGACGCCGTATAGGATCAGCATCAGTGCCACGACCACCGGCGTATACAGATGCTCATCCATCCAGTCGTCCAGCGGCAGACCGATGATGATAGCAGGCAGGCAGGAAACTGCGATTTTCAGCCACATGACGATCTTATCCATGAAGCAGTAGTTGTCGCAGAAATTCTGCACCGCGCCGATCGCCTTGTTTTCACTGTGCTCTGCAAACCACGAGTGCTGCGGACGCAGCTTCTTGCTGTGGAACGGCCACAGCTTCCTGAAATACAGCACGACCACGGCAAGGATCGCTCCGAACTGGATGACGACGGTGAACATTTCCATGAATTCCGCCGTCAGCACACTGTGATCGGACTTCCACAGCGCATCTACCAAAATCATATGTCCGGTGCTGCTGATGGGAAGCCATTCGGTAATGCCCTCGACGATGCCGAGAACAAGAATTTTCAGCCATTCCAACAAACCCATACGGTCAACCTCTTTTCGTTACTATCTATGCGGAACGAGTGCAGTATAGCACAATTTCCGCAGATTGTCAAAGATGCGTTGCAAAACAGCGCGATTTCTGCTATAGTATAAACGAATATACTGCGAAATAGCGGCAATTTTCCGTGTAGAAGATGAGGAGACAGTATGGAAACAACGAAAACCTTTCAGGAGCTGGGCGTCAGTGAGGAAATTCTGCGTGCACTGACAAAGCAGGGCGTGCAGGCACCGACCAAGGTGCAGGAGGAAGCCATCCCTCCGCTGCTTCAGTGGAGAGATGTCATCGCCAAGGCTCCCACCGGTACAGGCAAGACCTTTGCCTTCGGTATCCCGATGATCGAGCATATCGACCCCGAAAGCGACGATCTGCAGGCACTCATTCTCGCTCCGACCAGAGAGCTTGCCCTCCAGATCGGTGACGAGCTGATTGGTCTGCTCACCTATTATAAGGATATCCGCGTGACCGTGGTCTACGGCGGTACGGGAATGCAGGCACAGATCAAAGCACTGGAGAAGCATCCGCACATCGTCGTTGCGACCCCCGGTCGTCTGACGGATCACTATAACCGCAAAAATCTGCGTCTGGATAAAGTCAAAACCGTCATTCTCGATGAGGCGGATCGGATGCTCGACATGGGCTTCTTTGACGATGTGACGAAGATCCTTAACAAGATCAAAAACCGCGTCAACCTCGGTCTGTTCTCCGCGACGATCTCGCAGGAGGTCATGACCGTGAGCTGGATGTATCAGCGCGACGAGGTGGAGATCACCGTCGCTCCCACGCAGGAGAGCAAGCCCGACATCGACCAGTACTCCATCACCGTCCCCCGTCTGGAAAAGGAGGATGCCATGCTCCGCATCCTCCGCTCCGGTGCCTTTGAGCGCGTGATCGTCTTCTGCAACACCAAGGTCATGTGCCAGCGGCTCACCGATGATCTGCGCCGCGCCGGCATCCACGCGGACTGCCTGCACGGAGATATCAAGCAGGCAACGCGGGAACGCACGATGGCGGCATTCCGAAAAGGGAAGCTGCCGGTGCTGATCGCCACCGATGTCGCCTCGCGCGGCATTGATGTGGACGATGTGGACGGCGTGATCAACTTCGATGTGCCGGATGAAAATGAATACTATATCCACCGCATCGGCAGGACCGGACGCGCCCGGAAAAAGGGCATTTCCTTTACGCTGATCGGCTCGTTCCCCGAAAAAGCAAAGCTGGACGAGATCGCCAAATTCTCCGATTTTACGATCCATCCCATGATCTTTGACGAATACGGCTGCCTCATCCCCGCACCTGCGGAGGAAAAGCACACGCCGCGCCGTAAATTCTGATGCGCGCCGCCGAACAGGGTCTGCTCATGCTCTGCTGCAAGCTGGGACAGTCCGTCAAACCCCTGAGTGCAGCGGAATATCAGCAGATGGAGTCCTATGTCTCCGCCATGCTGCTGACCCGTCCGAAGGACAATTTCGGACAGGTCACGCCGAAATTTCTTGCTTCGCTGGGCTATCACGAGGAAATGAGCAAGCGGATTGTTTCGCTTTTGGATCGACCCGATGTGCTGAAGGATTATCTTGCCGCACAGCCCGGTATCTCCGTCCTGACGCGGCTTTCGGAGCAGTTTCCCCATCGTCTGCGCAAGCTGGGAAACGACTGCCCCGCCGCGCTGTTCTGCAGGGGCGACGCTTCCCTGCTGAACACCCGCTGTATCTCCGCCGTCGGCTCACGGCTGCTGTTTGAGCGTGGGCGCGACTTTGCCCGGCAGATCGGTGAGCTTGCCGCGCAGGAGAATTTTACACTGGTCTCCGGCGGTGCAGCCGGTGCCGATACCGTCGCGCAGGAAGCGTGCCTGCATGCCGGAGGAAAGGTCATCAGCTTCGTGCCGGACGAGCTGACAAAGCATGACGCAAGAGAAAATGTCCTGTATTGCAGTGCCTACGGCTACGATCTGCCGTTCTCCTCTGCGCGTGCGCTCTACCGCAACCTTTTGATTCACGCCCTCGGAGAAAAGGTCTTTGTCGCCCAGTGCCCCAGCACCTCCGGCGGCACCTGGTCCGGTGCATCAGCCAACCTCAAGCGCGGTCTGTCGGAGGTCTATGTGCTGGGCGACGGCAGTGACGGTGCCAATGCGCTGTGCGCTCTCGGCGCGACTGCGGTGGAGGATCGCCTCCCGCCGATCTCCGATTTGCTTGCCTATCAATTGTCCATTTTCGACTGACTTTCGCCAAATCAGCGAAAAATGCAAATTTTCGGTTGATTTTGACAAATTTTATTAGTATAATCTCCGTATGTCACTGTGTCTATC
>PITX01000038.1 GCA_017577345.1 Clostridiales bacterium | reverse complement strand
GCTGTCCTTAGTACGAGAGGACCGGGATGGACAGACCTCTGGTGCACCAGTTGTCGTGCCAACGGCACAGCTGGGTAGCTACGTCTGGACGAGATAAACGCTGAAGGCATCTAAGCGTGAAACTCTCCCTAAGATGAGATCTCCACTCTTCGGAGTAAGGCTCGACGTAGACTATGTCGTTGATAGGTCAGGGGTGTAAGTGCAGTAATGCATTGAGCTGACTGATACTAATAAGCCGAAAGCTTGACCTCAAAAGCAAGAGGAAGCAGGCTCGAAGTTGCGAAAGTCATAACCTTCCGATTCATTCATGTTCAGTTTTCAGGGTGTATCCTGATGAGGTAACGGAGTAAGAGACAAGCTAAACCTCCGGCACCAAGAAACAAGTTCAGTAACTGGAAAATGGTTACTGATCTATATCCGCCCTTAGCTCAGTTGGTACACTCGCCGCAGCGAGCGTGCCGAACGCAACCGCGAAGCGGCACTTAGCGTTCGGCTGAGCAACTTTGCGAACAGGCAAACAGAAAAGTTGGTAGCTGATGAGGCTGCCGACAAGATATCCGCCCTTAGCTCAGTTGGTACACTCGCCGCAGCGAGCGTGCCGAACGCAACCGCGAAGCGGCACTTAGCGTTCGGCTGAGCAACTTTGCGAACAGGCAAACAGAAAAGTTGGTAGCTGATGAGGCTGCCGACAAGATATCCGCCCTTAGCTCAGTTGGTAGAGCAACTGACTCTTAATCAGTGGGTCCCCGGTTCGAGTCCGTGAGGGCGGACCAAAGAAATAAGAAGCGAACGCTTTTTATGATAGACGCGAATTTGGCCCGTTGGTCAAGTGGTTAAGACAGTGGCCTCTCACGCCATTAACATCGGTTCGAATCCGGTACGGGTCACCACGTCCTCGCGCGTGTCATTAAGACGCAATGCCGCAAACGCCATTGCTTAAGAATGACACGGCTCGTCCTTTCCGCTCGTGACCGCTTCGCCGGGTCACTCGCGGGAGAAAAAAGTGCTTGACAAAATAGAAAAGCACAGTATAATAAAATAGTTCACAGGGAAACCTGAGAATGACCGATTCAAAACCCAGCGAAGCGGATTTGAATCGGAGAGGAGAAGCAACGAAGCGATATGAAGTTTTCGACCGACCGTAAGGTGTGGGCGGAAACGGAGTGAGCGAAGTTTGCTTCGACGAAGTTGGTGTTGATTGCGGTGAGGGTCCACCTGTTCCCATCCCGAACACAGAAGTTAAGCTCATTTGCGCCGACAATACTTGGCGGGTGACTGCCCGGGAAGATAGGTAACGCCAACACAGACATCCTACTTTGGTAGGAGGTTTTTTCGCCTACAACAGTCCACAGGACTGTTGTTACGGCAAAGACAATACTTGGCCTACCCAGAAAGATAGGTAACGCCAACATGAATATTCCCCCTTAGCTCAGTCGGTAGAGCAACGGACTGTTAATCCGTGTGTCGTTGGTTCGAGTCCAACAGGGGGAGCCAAGCAGATAAAGCCGTCACTCGGTGGCGGCTTTATCAATACATAAAAATGGGCCTTTAGCTCAGTTGGTTAGAGCATCCGGCTCATAACCGGACGGTCCCGGGTTCGAGTCCCCGAAGGCCCACCACTTTTCTAAAGACCGAATATAGGGGTATAGCTCAATTGGTAGAGCGGCGGTCTCCAAAACCGTAGGCTCAGGGTTCAAGTCCTTGTGCCCCTGCCAAAAATCGGCAGCTTTCGACAGAAAGTTGCCGATTTTTACTTTGATTGATCAAAGCTAACCACCGGCTCTGCCGGTGGCAAAAAAATAGCTTCCAGCGAGGAGAGAAGTAGACAAGAAAAAAGCTCCCCATTATAGTAGAAGTGGTTTGCCGACCACACAACTAAAATAATGAGGAGGTCATCATCGTGAAAGAAAATGACATCAATAGTTTAGATCATACTACATGGAGATGTCAATATGTAGCGAAAATTCTCCGAGAATTATGCAATAGTTAGCAAAAATTTGGGGTAGAACGGATTTGCTTTTGAGGGAGGAGCGGAGCGACGAGCGAAAAGGCAAATCCGGCGCGGCTCACGCGGCGTAGATGCGGTCGAGCTCAGCATCAAAAAATGGTTTGCAATTTGTCTAAAAATAAAAAATACAAATTGTGCAACCTGCCGTTTTTTGTGTATTGCTCATAAAAAATCTTGTATGTATGATAATTTCGTGCTATAATTCAGTTATCAACAGGAGATTGTTTTCCTGTAAGAATTAGGAGGAAATGAAAATGAAGAAACTTCTCGCACTGCTTCTTTGTGTTGCAATGATTGCAGCATTATTTGTCGGCTGCGCCAGTGAACCTGCTGATCCCGATGCAACTGATGCTCCCGAGACCGCTGCGCCCGCTGATTCCGACATCAAGATCGGCGTTGTGCTCGTTGGCGATGAGAACGAAGGCTACACCTACGCACACATCATGGGTGTCCGCGCCGCTGTTGCAAACTGCGGTCTGGACGAGGCAACCAATATCGTTTGGAAGTACAATGTAAAAGAGTCTTCCGAATGCAAGGACGCTATCGTTGACTGCATCAATCAGGGCTGCACACTGGTTCTGACCAACTCCTACGGCCATCAGTCCTATGCACAGGAAGCCGCTGAAGAGTACCCCGACATCCAGATCGTCGCCTGCACCGGCGATACAGCTAAGGCTTCCGGTCTTGCAAACTTCCACAATGCCTTTACCGGCATCTATCAGGCTCGTTATGTTGCCGGCATCGTCGCAGGCATGAAGGTGAACGAACTGATTGCTGACGGCAAGCTTACCGACAAAAACTATGACGGCGAAAATGTCAAGATCGGCTATGTCGGCGCATTCCCCTATGCAGAAGTTATTTCCGGCTTTACCTCTTTCTTCCTTGGCATCAAGTCCGTCTGCCCGAATGTCGTCATGGATGTTCAGTACACCGGCTCTTGGTTCGACCAGGTTGGCGAGAAGGAAGCTGCTGTTGCTCTGATGGATCGCGGCTGCTGCATCATCGGTCAGCACGCTGACTCCACCGGTGCTCCCACCGCTTGCGAAGAAGCATGGGCAAAGGGCGAGGTCGTATACTCCGTTGGCTACAACGTCGATATGCTGGCTGCTGCTCCCAATGCCGCTCTGGTTTCCCCGACCAACGAATGGGGCGCATTCTACACCTACGCATTCAAGGCAGTCCTGGAAGGCACTGAGTTCGCTACCAACTGGTGCGAAGGCTTCGAAACCGATGCTGTTGCTCTGACTCCGCTCGGCCCGAATGTTGCAGAAGGCACGCAGGAAGCCATTGACAATGCGATCGCCGGCATCAAGTCAGGCGAGATCCATGTCTTTGACATCAACAACTTCACTGTTGGCGGTGCTAAGATGGAATCCTGCTTCGCAACCGACACTGACGGCGACTGGACTCCCGATGCTGACGAAGCAGTTTTCGATGGCTACTACCATGAATCCTACTTCCAGTCCGCTCCGGCCTTTGCCACCATCATTGACGGCATCACCCCGCTGAACTAATTCTATGTTCTATGAAGCACCCGCCTTCGGGCGGGTGCTTTTTTGTTAAAAACTCCCAAAAAAAGTTTTAGATATTCAAAAAAATTGTTTACATCCGACATTTTTTGTGATATGATGAATGCAGAATTGTATGATGCCCGGGGCTTCGTCGCGTTCTCCCGGCAGTACAAGAATCTACCGAGGAAAGGATGATCTGATTGGATAATCTAAACGCGATTGAACTGCGCAACATTACCAAGCGTTTCGGTCCGGTTGTTGCAAACGACAACATCTCGCTGCAGCTACACAAGGGCGAAATTCTCTCGCTGCTTGGCGAAAACGGTTCCGGAAAGACCACACTGATGAACATGCTGGGCGGCATCTACTTTCCCGATGAGGGGCAGGTATTCGTGGACGGGGAGGAGGTTACGATCCGTTCTCCCAAGGATTCCTTTGCCCATGGCATCGGCATGATCCATCAGCACTTTAAGTTGGTTGATGTCTTCACGGCTGCCGAGAATATCGTCCTCGGTCTGGAGGGAGATAAGGGCAAGCTGGACAAGGCCTCCATCCGCAAGGCGGTTCGGGAGATTGCCGACCGCTACGGTTTCGATATCGATCCGGATCAGAAGGTCTACAATATGTCTGTTTCCCAGAAGCAGACGGTTGAAATTGTTAAGGTGCTCTACCGCGGTGCCAATGTCCTGATTTTGGATGAGCCTACCGCAGTTCTGACCCCGCAGGAAACAGACAAGCTGTTCAAGGTCATGCGCAACATGAAAAAGGATGGCAAGGCAATTATCATCATTACGCACAAGCTGCATGAGGTGCTGGATGTTTCCGACCGTGTTGTGGTTTTGCGCAAGGGTCAGTACATCGGTGATGTGGAGACGGCCAGGGCTTCGCAGCAGTCTCTGACCGATATGATGGTCGGCCATTCCGTCTCCCTGAATATCAAATGTCCCAAGGCGGAGGAGTGCAAAGACCGTCTGCGTGTAAAGAACCTGACCGTTCTGGATAAGGAAGGCGTCAAGAAGCTGGACAATGTTGCCTTTGATGCCTTCGGCGGCGAAATACTCGGCATTGCCGGTATTGCCGGCTCCGGTCAGAAAGAGCTTCTCGAGTCCATTGCCGGTCTGCAGAAACTGCAGCCGGGTGCCGAAATCACCTATATCTCTCCGGAAGGAGAAGAAAAGTCACTGGTGGGCGAAGATCCGTTGGATATTATCCATGACGGTGTTCTGCTTTCCTTCGTGCCGGAGGATCGATTCGGCATGGGACTTGCCGGCTCTTTGTGCATCAACGACAATGTGATGCTCCGTACCTTCCGCCGCGGCAAGGGTAATCCCTTCCTCGACAAGAAGTATCCTGCCGGCGTTGCAGAAAAAATCGTGAATGACCTGGAAGTTGTCACGCCCAACAACAACCGCATTCCCATCCGCCGCCTTTCCGGCGGCAATGTGCAGAAGGTTCTGGTCGGCCGTGAGATTTCCTGCAACCCCACACTGCTGATGACAGCGTATGCTGTCCGCGGTCTGGACATCAACACTTCCTATACCATCTATAACCTTCTTACCGAGCAGAAGATGAAGGGTGTTGCCGTCATCTATGTCGGCGAAGACCTCGATGTCCTTCTGGAGCTGTGCGACCGAATTCTCGTCCTCTGCGGCGGTCAGGTCAGCGGCATTGTAGATGCCCACAGCGTCACCAAGGAAGAAGTCGGTCTGCTGATGACCCAATTCAGAAAGGAGGGCGCTGAGAATGCATGAACATCATGAACCTCTGATTCGTATTTCCAAGCGTGACGGGATTTCCAAGCCCCGTGCATGGGGAATTCGTCTGATAGCGGTTGTCCTTTCTCTGATCGTCTCTGCAATCATCATTTATTCGCTTGTCAAGATGAATCCGCTGGAGGTCTATGCTTCCATGTGGAAGGGCGCTTTTGATGAAAAGAGCCTGTTTACTCAGATTTTTACCTTCAGTTTCACGCCGAAGACATGGTACTTCATCCGTGATGTGATGATTCTTGCCTGTATCTCCATCGGCCTTGCACCCGCCTTCAAGATGAAGTTCTGGAATATCGGCGCCGAAGGTCAGGTTTTGGTTGGGTGCATCGCCTCCGCATTTTTTATGATCAACTTTGCAGGCAAAATGGCGACCCCACTGCTCTTTGTCTGCATGATCGGGACATCCATCCTTGCCGGTGCTATCTGGGGTATCATTCCCGGCTTCTTCAAGGCAAGATGGAATGCCAATGAGACTCTGTTTACCCTGATGATGAACTACATTGCCATCCGTCTGACGGCGTTTTGCGTCTCCAAGTGGGAAAATCCTCCGGGATCCAACTCCGTCGGTTCCATCCGCTATCAGGGCAAGGAGCGCATCGGCTGGATCGGCGACATGTTCAAGAACGATAACCCGGTCAAGTTCGGCAACGACTATATGTGGCTTGTCTTGATCGTTCTGGCTGTTGCAGTCTTTATGTACATCTACCTGCGCAAGACAAAGCATGGCTATGAGATTGCAGTTGTCGGCGACTCCGAAAACACGGCGCGCTATTCCGGCATCCGGGTTCCCAACCTGTATGTCCGTACCATGGCACTTTCCGGTGCTGTCTGCGGTCTGACGGGCTTTATGATCGTCTCTGCTGTAGACCATACCATTTCCACAAGCTCTGCGGACGGGCGTGGCTTTACCGCCATCATCGTCGCATGGCTTGCAAAGATGAACCCCTTCGTGATGTTCCTGATCTCTGTGCTGCTGGTCTTCCTGGACAAGGGCGCATCGCAGATTGCAACAGACTTCCAGATCAGTGAATATGCATCCGAAATCATTAGTGGTGTTGTGCTGTTCTTTATCCTTGGCAGTGAGTTCTTCATCAACTACAAGGTCAAGCTCGGCCGCAACAAGAAGGAGGGCTGATTATGTTAGAATTTCTGACTTCCTTACCGACTCTGCTGCATTCTGCCATCGTGTTCGGCACGGTGATTATGTTGGGTGCGTTGGGTGAAATCCTCACCGAAAAATCCGGCAACCTGAATTTGGGTGTGCCCGGCATTATGTACATTGGTGCGATCGCAGGTCTGATCGCCGCCTACTTCTATGAGGTCCAGGGCGGCGGTACCAACCAGATTATCTGCCTGGTTGTGGCACTTGTTGCTGCCTTTGCGGCATCTATGGCGGCAGGCTTGATCTATTCCTTCCTGACCATTACGCTTCGTACAAACCAGAATGTTACCGGTCTGACGCTGACGATATTCGGCTCCGGCGTGGGCAACTTCTTCGGCTGCTCGCTGACAAAGCTTGCCGGCGGTCAGCCCGGTCAGATCAAGGTCCCGATTACCAACACGGTCTTTACTGCCTACTCCGAGAAGCTTGTCAAGTGGCTGGACGATCTGACACCCCATATCGGACTCGGCAACCTGCTGTTCTCCTATGGCTTCTTGACCTATGTCGCCATTGCGATCGCCATTGCGATGTGGTTCTTCTTTAAGAGGACCCGTTCCGGTCTCTGCCTGCGCTCCGTGGGTGAGAATACTGCCACCGCAGACGCTGCCGGTATCAATGTCACCAAGTACAAGTATTTGGCTACCTGCATCGGCGCCGGAATTTCCGGCTTGGGCGGCTTGTACTATGTCATGTCCTACATCGGCGGCACCTGGGAGTCTCTGGGTACCATCGAAGCACTGGGCTGGCTGGCTGTTGCGCTTGTTATCTTTACCACATGGAAGCCCATCCGTGCCATCTGGGGTGCTTATCTGTTCGGCGTGCTCTACTGGTCCTACTATTATATTCCCGGACTGGACCGCAGCTCCATGGAGCTGTTCAAGATGCTGCCTTATCTTGCGACGCTGGCGATCCTGATGATCGTCTCCTTCCGCCGCAAGCCGGAGGATCAGCCTCCCGCATCTCTCGGACTTCCGTATTTCCGCGAAGAAAGATAGCATTTCATCCAAATCAAAAAACGGGATCAAGTACCGCGGGGTTCTTGATCCCGTTTCGTACAGAAAATAAAGGAGTGTTTCATCCATGAATACGATTCTTGCAGAGAAAAAACTGCTTGTCGAAGCTGCCACCGGCGCAAAGAAGGCAGACCTTGTTCTCAAAAACGCGGATTATTACAATGTCTTTACCCGCCGGATAGAGCACGGTGACATCGCCGTTTCGGCAGGAAAAGTGGTCGGTATCGGCAGCTATGACGGTGAAAAAGAGCTTGACTTAGCAGGAAAACTGGTGGCACCCGGCTTTATTGATGCCCACATTCATCTGGAATCCAGTCTGGTCAGCCCCGCACAATTTGCAAAGGCAGTCGTCCCGCACGGCACGACCTGTGTTGTGACCGACCCGCACGAGATCACGAATGTCATGGGAACGGACGGCATCGAGTATATGCTCGCCGCCACAGAGGGACTGCCGCTGGATGTGCGGTTCGTTCTGCCGTCCTGTGTCCCGGCCACACCGCTGGATGAAGCGGGTGCAGAGCTGTCTTGGAAGGATATTGACCGTTTCTACGCAGACAGGCGCGTACTCGGACTTGCGGAGATGATGAATGCGTTCGGTGTGGTACATAATGACCCGGAGGTCCTTTCCAAAATTGCGGCGGCAGACGGTCACGGCAAGGTAACAGACGGTCACGCACCCGGCATTGCAGGAAAGGAACTCAATGCCTATATCGCTGCAGGTGTCGGCTCGGATCACGAGTGCTCGGACGCAGACGAGGCACTGGAGAAGCTGCGCAGAGGTCAGTACATCATGATCCGCGAGGGCACAGCCGCGCGCAACCTGAAAGCACTTTCTCCGCTGCTGAAGGAAGCCTATGCGGATCGCTGCCTGTTCTGCACGGACGACAAGCACCCCAGTGACCTTCTGGAGCTTGGACACATCGACTATATCATCCGTGAGGCAGTCCGATACGGCGCAGACCCGCTGACCTGTATTCGTGCAGCAACATGGAATGCGGCACAGTATTTCCGCATGTATGACCGCGGTGCGATCGCTCCGGGCTATCTTGCAGACTTTACCGTGCTGGATGACACAACGCACCTGCAGGTCGTTATGACCGTGAAGAGCGGCAAAATCGTCTGCGAGAATGGTAAGCTGATCGACTTTGCTGTGCCGGGCATCGAAAAACGGCTGGAGGAGCATGCGCATAGCACCTTCCGCCTGCAGCCGCTTGCCGCGTCGGATTTCCCGGACGGCGTGCAAAGAGGGATCATCGGCATGGTGCCCGGAGAAATCGTTTCGACGGACAACGGCAGAACAGACAAGCCGGATCTCGGGCGGGACATTTTGAAAATCGCTGTTCTGGAACGGCATAAGAATACCGGTCACATCGGTCTGGGCTACATTCAGGGGTACGGGCTGAAATGCGGTGCAGTCGCAACATCGATCTCCCATGACTCCCACAACATCATCGTTGTCGGTGCTACGGCGGAGGATATGGCATTCGCGTCAAATCAGATCATCAAAAACCGCGGCGGCATCTGCGTTGTGAAGGAC
>PITX01000326.1 GCA_017577345.1 Clostridiales bacterium | reverse complement strand
GTGTTGTCTACCTCAACGGACAGGCAGTTTTCGGGCACGGAGAGATAGCGCGAGACTTGGCCGGCAATCACGTACTCTCCAATCGTTTTCGTCGCGCCAATGGCGAGGGAGCGCGTGCTCTTTCCACAAAGCTGCCCGACAAGCTTTCTTTCCTGGTAGCGTATATTTTCGGCGTACTTCTTCAGCATCTCCGCCTCCGGTGTCATTTGCAGCGTTCTTCTGTCGTATAAAAACAGCTTGCAGCCGTACTGCTCCTCCAGATAGTGGATGTGCTGCGTGACGGCAGGCTGTGTCATATTCAGCGCTTCCGCCGTCCTGCGGTAGTTCATCAGGCGGCAAAGCGTGAGGAAGGTCTCCATTCTGTTGTCGATCATGCGGCCTCCTATAATAAGTTTTTATTATCGTCTTATACGAAACGATAATTTGATTTTATCATAAAATATGATAAAATCAAGTCCATCGCAAACCAGGAGGTATTGTTTATGAATGCTGTCAAGAAAGCAGCCGGCCTTGTGCCCGGCTTCGCCCTCGCTCTCGTGATCGCCGCAACTGCCAGGTTTTTGGAAAGCCTGCTGCCGATCCACCTGATCGGGGCGTCGGTCATTGCTCTGTTTATCGGCATAATCATCAACGGCTGTTGGAAGCCTACCGCGCTGTTTGGAGCAGGGTTAAAATTCACATCCAAGAAGATTTTGAAGTTTGCTATTATTCTTCTTGGCGCCTCCCTGAACATCAGTATCGTGCTGCAGGTCGGTAAAATGTCGTTGGTCGTTATGTGCTTCACGCTGCTCACCTGCTTTGGCGGTGGATTTTTTGTAGGCAAGGCGCTTAAGATCAACTGGAAACTTTCCAATCTGATCTCTGCCGGCACGGGTATCTGCGGCGGCTCGGCAATCGCGGCGATCGCCCCTGTCATCGATGCGGACGATACGGACATTGCTTATGCCATGTCTGCTACGTTCCTGTTTGACATGGCCATGATCGTTCTGTTCCCCATCATGGGCCGCGCCATGGGGCTTTCCGACATTGCCTACGGTCTTTGGGCCGGCACGGCGGTAAACGACACCTCCAGCGTTGTGGCAGCCGGCTACGCCTTTTCTGAGGCGGCAGGAGACTTTGCGACGATGGTAAAGCTGACGCGCACGCTTTCGATCATTCCCACGGTGATCATTTTCGCGCTGATTTCTGCGCGACTAAAAAGCAAAGAAGCCACACAGGCCGACAGCGCAGATTCTCGGAAGCACAAGCTCCGCATCGGCAAGATCATCCCATGGTTTATTTTCGCCTTCCTTGCCCTGACGGCGATCAACAGCCTCGGTTATATCCCCACCGAGGTCTCTTCCGCCATGAAGGACATCAGTAAATTCCTGATGGTATCCGCTCTCGCCGCGATCGGTCTGAACACAAGCTTTCAGGATATGCGAAAGTCCGGCATCGCGCCGATGGTTCACGGTTTCATTATCTCTGCTCTTGTGGTCGTTGTCGCCATCGGAGTGGAATTCTTCATGGGACTGGTCTAAAGGAAAACATTGCCCGCCGAAGGCGTCTGAAGCAGGCGCCCTCAGTGGGCATGATGCAAAAGCAAAAGAAAAAGCACCGAAGTCTTACGACTTCGATGCTTTTCTTCTGGTGCGCGGTACAGGAC
>PITX01000325.1 GCA_017577345.1 Clostridiales bacterium | reverse complement strand
TTGGCCGTGACTATAAGGACGCAAACGAAAATTATCTCACCCGGGACGCCTTCACCGCCAAGCTGGAAAGCTATCAGTCTGCTGCCGAAAATAACACCGGCATTCCGCTTTTTATCGGCAGCGACGAAGAGGGCGGCACGGTCACACGCGCAAGCCGCAACCCCAATCTGTTTGATGGTAGGTTTTCCTCTCCGCAACAGCTTTACAAGGCAGGCGGCATGAAGGGACTGCTGACAGACACGCTGCAATACAACGATCAGCTTCGCGCACTTGGCATCAACGTCAACTTTGCGCCGGTGTGTGATGTATCCGTAAACCCGAACGATTTTATCTATGAGCGCAGCTTCGGACAGGATGCCCAAACGACGGCGGACTATATCTCCGAGGTCGTCGGCGTGATGAACACCGCCGGCATCGGCGCAACACTCAAGCACTTTCCCGGCTACGGCAGCAACGCAGACACCCACACAGGCATCGCCATGGATGAGCGACCCTATGAGCAGTTCCTTTCGGAGGATTTTCTGCCGTTCATGGCAGGAATTGATGCCGGCGCACCTTTTGTGCTGGTCAGTCACAACATTGTCACCTGTCTTGACGACACTTTCCCCGCTTCCCTCTCCCCCGTCTGGCACGATCAGCTGCGCACGCAGCTTGGGTTTGAGGGCGTTATTTTAACGGACGACCTTGATATGGGCGCTGTCAAAGCATACGCTGACGGCGGAAATATTGCGGTACTTGCCTTACAGGCAGGCAACGATATGATCGTTTGCAGTGATTTGACGCAAATCGGCGCGGTAATTACTGCGGTGCAAAACGGAATTCTCAGCGAGGAAACCGTCAACAACGCCTGCCGCCGCGTGCTTGCGGCAAAGCGAAGCCTGTTGCTGATATAAGAAAGGATCACCATGGAAACGAAAAAGCTTTATTATCTGGACCCCCTCATGCACGAGTTTTCCGCCACGGTACTCTCCTGCGAGGAGGCAAAGGGTGGCTACGCCATCGCGCTCGACCAGACCGCATTTTACCCCGAGGGCGGCGGTCAACCGAGCGATCACGGTGTGCTTGGCGGCGTCAATGTTCTTGATGTTCACGAAAAAAACGGCGTGATTACGCACCTGTGTGATGCACCCCTAAGCGTTGGAGCAAAGGTGCAGGGAACGCTCAACTGGGCGCGGCGCTTTGACCATATGCAGCAGCACTCCGGCGAGCATATCTGCTCCGGCCTGATCTGCGAAAAATACCTCTGCGACAATGTCGGCTTCCACATGGGCACCGATGTGACCACAATTGACTTTAATGCTGACATTTCGTGGGACGAGCTTCTGGAAATTGAGGCGCGCGCCAATCAGTATATCTATGAAAACCACGCGATCGACATTCATTTTTATCGCGGCGCAGAGCTGGACGCTGTGGAATATCGCAGCAAAAAACCGCTGGAGGGTGATGTGCGCATTGTCTCCTTCCCCGGCGCAGACTGCTGTGCCTGCTGCGGAACCCATGTGGTGCAAAGCGGTCAGGTCGGCATCGTGAAGTTCCTCTCCTGCCAGAAATTCCGCAGCGGCGTCCGTATTGAGCTGCTTTGCGGCGAGCGTGCCTATCGCTATTTGAGCGCAACCTGGGAGCAAAACCTCAAAATCGCACAGTCCCTGTCAGCGAAGCCTGTGGAG
>PITX01000324.1 GCA_017577345.1 Clostridiales bacterium | reverse complement strand
GCGTTTACACGCCTTGTGACCTCAGCTTTCCCCATCAAGCATGCGATAACCCACACCGATCTCGGTGAAGATATACCGCGGATCGGCAGGATTCTCCTCTATCTTGCGCCGTATATTTGCCATATTAACGCGCAGGATCTGGTTGTCTGCTTTTGCTTTCGGACCCCAGATCTCGCGAATCAGAAAATCGTAGGTCAGCACCTTACCGGCGTACTTGCCGAGCAGTGCCACGATCTTGAATTCGTTGAGCGTGAGATGTACATCCTCGCCGTCCACAAACACACGATGCTTATCATAGTCAATCGTCAATCCCCCTACACTGAACTTGCCGGAACGGGCGATGCTGTCGTTGTCGAGTGAAGTGCGCGTATGGCGAATCGCTGTGCGGATTCGGGCAAGGAGCTCGGACGTACCGAACGGCTTTTCGATGTAATCGTCCGCGCCTATGTCGAGTGCCAAAACCTTGTCCTGCTCATGCGTGCGCGCGGAGACCACGATCACCGGCAGATTTGACCACGAGCGTACCTCGCGCAAAATGTCAAGGCCGTCCATATCAGGCAGCCCCAGATCCAATATGATCAGATCCGGACAGTGCGATGTGATCAAGGAAAGTGCCTGTGTACCGTTGCCGGCAACAAGAACATCGAAGCCGTTAGCCGTGAGAACGGCAGAAATAAAGTTGCTGATATTTTGTTCATCTTCAATGATCAGCACCTTATCTTTCAGTTTCACTGATTTTGCCCTCCTTCATCGGCAGGTAGAACCGGAAGCACGCTCCGCCGGATTTAAGATTTTCCGCGCTCATGGTTCCCCCGTGTGCTTTGACAATGGTGTTACACACGGAAAGCCCGATGCCCATGTTCTTTTTAATATCGAAGTTGCTGTGCGAGACACCTGATAGTCCGCCGTCAAAGATTGTAGCGATTTTTTCCCTTGGAATTCCCTGCCCGTTATCGCAGACCATGAAGCAGGCTCTCTCGCCCTCCCTGCAAACACTGAGTGAAATCTTTGTAGCGCCCTTGCCGTGAATCACCGCATTTTCCAAAAGATTCAGGATCACCTGCTCTATGAGTGTTGCGTCCATCGGCACCATCAACACCTCGTCAGGCACCCCGACACATACCTCGGTATTCGGAAAGCGTTTGGAGAATTTCTGCACCGAGGCAGCAATGATCTCCTCCGCCGCTTCAGTCTCCGTGGCGATGCTCGCCTGCTCATCGCTGATGCGGGTAATGGAAAGAAGATTTTCCACCATGCGAATGAGCCATTGTGCATCTTCATTCACATCTTTGAGGAGCTGACGCTCCTGTTGCGAAGAAAAGGCTCCGTTGCTCTCCAGAATTGCCGCCGTATTGCCTACGATCGACGTCAGAGGCGTGCGGATATCATGCGACATTGCACGCAAAAGATTTGCGCGCATGGATTCCTTTTCCGTCTCCATACGGAGCCTCTCCTGCTTTTTGATCTGCGTTGTCATCGCGCTGATCATGACCGAGACCGCAAGCAGCGTTAAAAATGTGAGCGGGTAGCCGGTCATGGTAAAGTTAAACTCCCAGTATGGAAACGTAAACACATAGTTCACGCAGACAACGCCGCACAGTGAGCTGAAAGTGCCCCAGAAGTAGCCTTCTGTCCAGCGCGACACCGCCGCCACCGTCAGGACAAACACAAGGCCCACATATCCGTCGCCCTCCGC
>PITX01000323.1 GCA_017577345.1 Clostridiales bacterium | reverse complement strand
ATCCTGCACCTCCAGCAGACAGCCGGTATGGATGGGACGCGCCTGATTCTCCGAGACGGAGAAGATCGTGCCGCCGATCATCTCGCGCAGAGCCTGCTGCGGAATGGAAACGCCTTTTTCCGCGTTGACATCGGGAAGCTCGGGGTAATCCTCGGCATCCATTGCAGAAATTTGGAAAGAAGATGCACCGCCGCGGATGGAGACTTGCAGCTTGTTGTCGACCTCGATGGTCACTTCCTCATCCGGCAGCTTACGGATGATGTCGAAGAACAGACGCGCCGGCATAACACAGACGCCGGCCTCCTTGACATCGGCTGCGACCTTGACGGTGATGCCGGTTTCCAGATTGAAGCCGGTCAGCTGCACGCCGACACCGGCGCGCAGTAAAATACCCTCCAGACAGGGGATGGAGCTCTTCGGAGAAACGGTTCTGCCCGCGACGGAGATTGCGGAAACCAACAGGGCTTTTTCACAGGTGAATTTCATGATCGAAACCTCACTTTCTCTCTTTCTAATAGATATGAAGGATAAACTCAGTAGTGTGTATCAGTAGGTCAAAGTTATGTGCAGAAGCGGAAGATCGTCTACAGCCGCAAGGTTTTGCAATACACAGGCGTCTGTGTATGTTTAATAAAGTTATTGACAGACTGAACGGGAAAAAAACAGAAAAACGGTTATACACAGATAAGTACTGCACATTTCACAGCGCCTGTGGATAACATTTTTTACCTTTACAGACGGGAATTGATGTTTGCGGTGATTTCGCGGATGTTGTCCTGCAGACCGTTGGCGGTATTGCGGACCTCCTCCTCCACGCGTCGGATCGCATAGAGCACGGTGGTGTGATTCTTCCCGAATTCTTTTGCGATGTCCGGCAGGGAGAGATTTGTCATCTTGCGGATCAGATACATGGCGATCTGCCGCGCCTCAGCGGTGTTTTTGGTTTTCTGCGTGCTGCGCAGAATACTTTCCTCAATGGAGTAGAAGCGGCAGACCTCGCTGATGATCAGATCAGGCGTCGGAACAGCCTGCGCCTTGCCTTTGTACATGTCCTTGATGGCACGCGAAACGCTGGAAATATCCATCGGCATACCGGTCAGGTCGTGATAGGCCTTGATCTTCTTCACCGTGCCCTCGATCTGACGGACATTGTTCGTGATGTTCTCGGCAATGTAGTCGCACACATCGTCCGGCAGCGTCATGCCGAGGGAGAGTGCCTTGTTTTTCGTGATCGCCCAGCGCGTCTCATAGTCCGGCGGCTGAATATCCACGATCAGACCCCATTCAAAGCGCGTCCTGAGACGGTCCTCCAGGCGGAGCATGTCCGATGGGACACGGTCGGAGGTCAGAACGATCTGCCGGTGGTTTTCATGCAGGGTGTTGAAGGTGTGGAAAAACTCCTCCTGTGTGGCATCCTTGCCGGCGATGAACTGAATGTCGTCGATGAGAAACAGGTCTGCATTGCGGTATTTGTCGCGGAATTCAAAGTTTTTACCGCTTCGGACGGCCTCAATGAATTCGTTTGTGAACTGGTCGCCCTTGATGTAGACGATGTTATAATCCGGATGCTTCTGCTGGATGCGGTTTGCTATGGCGTAGAGCAGGTGGGTCTTGCCCAGACCGCTCTGCCCGTAGAGAAACAGAGGATTGTAGGCAGTGGTGCGCTCCTCGGCGACCGCTTCCGCCGCGGAATAGGCG
>PITX01000322.1 GCA_017577345.1 Clostridiales bacterium | reverse complement strand
GCTTCCAATAAGTGCTTTATAATTTTGTTATAGTCAATGGGATCGGAGGAAATTTTTCATGGCGAACGAAATCGAAACGCAGATGAATGAAGCTCTTGATGAACAGTTTCGGGCGCTTCGTCAGATGACAAAAACGCAGCGGCTGCGCTATTTCAAAAATATGTTTCTTGTGGACTTCCAGACGGAGATCGACGATACCAATTACATCGTCTGTCAGCATTACTCCACCACCGCAAAGGAAACACTGGCAGAAGTAACGGAACGCGTCGCAAAAGAAAATATATCGCTTTAAAGTGTTGAAGTTTTGGCGCGGATGTGATACGATTACTTCACCTGTAATTCCTATCATGTCTGGCTGGGAAAGGAGCATGATGAAAAAGCAGTCAGAGAAAATCACTGCATTATATTGCCGCCTCTCGCGAGACGACGAAAAAGAAGGTCTGTCCGGCAGCATCCAGAATCAAAGAGACATCTTGGAACGCTACGCCCGTGACAACTATTTTCATAACACCCGCGTATTCATAGATGATGGTTGGTCAGGCGTCAACTTTGCCCGTCCTGCGTTCATGGAGATCATGGAGCTTGCAGAGCAGGGAAAAATCGGGACGCTTATTGTAAAAGATCACTCCCGCCTCGGCAGAAACCGCCTGATCGTCGGTCAGCTCCTGGAAGAGGACTTCGACCGACTCGGTGTCCGCTATATTGCTATCATGGACAACATCGATACGGCAAAGGGTATCAGTGACCTTGTGCCGATGCAGGATCTGTTCAACGAGTGGCACGCGAAGAATACCAGCCAAAAGGTACGCAATGTCTTTCGCAGTAAGGGCATGGCCGGAAAACCGCTGACAACGAATCCGCCCTACGGATACCGCAAAAGCGAAACGGACAAGTACATTTGGGAGATCGATGAAGAAGCTGCGGAAGTTGTACGCAAGATCTTCAAGCTCTGCATCTCCGGTCTCGGTCCCACGCAGATCGCCAAAAGACTGCAAGCAGAAAAGGTCATGACGCCAACTGAGCATTGGACGAGCATCGGAAGAAAGTGCTCTGCTGTGCCTGCGAAGCCATATAACTGGTGTGCAGATACGGTAGCCGGTATCCTATCCAAGCAGGAATATTGCGGCGACACGGTCAATTTCCGCAGCACTACGAAGTCTTTCAAAAACAAGACAAAGATTGACTTGCCAGAGGAAGATTGGAAAGTCTTTCCCGATACCCATCCGGCGATCATCAGCCGTGAGGACTTTGCCCTTGTGCAGGAGTTGCGCGCTCATCGACGCAGACCGGCGAAAACGGGTATCGTCAGTATGTTCTCCGGACTCCTCTACTGTGCCGATTGCGGGCAAAAGCTCTATTACAGCGCAACGGGCAATTACAAGCGTGAGCAGGCCAACTTCTTTTGTTCGACCTACCGCAAGGACAGCGAGCAATGTTCGTCCCACTTCATCCGGGAAAAGGTCGTTTCCGAGCTGGTGCTGAAGAGTATGCAGCAGACCTTCCGGTTTGTGCAAATGTTTGAACGCCGGTTTGCGCAGCGTCAGCTTGAAAGCTACGGCGAAGAGCAAAAGAAAGAGCTCGCCGCCAAGAAGCGGGAGCTTGCAAAGATGCAAAAGCGTATTGACGAAATCGACAAGCTGTTTCAAAAGCTTTATGAGGACAATGCTTCCGGCAGAATCACGGATGAACGGTACGAAAC
>PITX01000321.1 GCA_017577345.1 Clostridiales bacterium | reverse complement strand
CTCCGACACCGGTTTCGGAGCGCGGCGCGTATGAGGCTCTGACCGGAGGGAATCTTTATGCTTAAAACACTTTCTCAGCTTCTAAACGCCTTGCTCAATCCGACGGCAAATATTCTTTATATTGGCGGCAGCGACATTCTCCCGCCGCCGCTCTCTGCTGCTGAAGAGCAAAAGCTTTTACAGCGAATTTCAGATGGAGATGAGCAGGCAAAGCAATGCCTGATCGAGCGTAATCTGCGTTTGGTCGTCTATATTTCCCGCCGCTTTGAAAACACGGGCATTAACATAGAGGATCTGATCTCCATCGGAACGATCGGTTTAATTAAGGCAATCAGCACATTCCGTTCCGATCGCAATATCAAGCTTGCAACATATGCTTCGCGGTGCATCGAAAACGAAATTCTCATGCACATCCGCAAAATATCGGGGCAAAAAACCGAAGTTTCCCTTGACGAGCCGATCAACACAGACTGGGACGGAAACGAGCTGCTGCTGTCCGATATTCTCGGCACGGAGAGCGATACCGTTATGCGCCCGATGGAGGAGGATGTGGAGCATCAGCTCCTGCGAGAAGCACTGGCGCGGCTGCCGGAGCGCGACCGCTATATCGTTTCTATGCGCTTCGGATTGGCAGGTCAGCAGGAAAAGACGCAGAAAGAAGTTGCCGATCTGATGGGGATTTCTCAGTCGTATATCTCACGACTGGAAAAGCGCATCATGCAGCGTCTGCGGCGTGATCTGCTGCGGCAGGTTTCCTGAAATATAAAAATAAATCTTGCATTTCCCGCTTACAGCAGTTATAATAATCAGCGGCGCAGATGCGCCGCACACCATGCCGGTGTGATGGAATTGGTAGACGTAGTGGACTCAAAATCCACCGCTGGCGACAGCGTGCCGGTTCGAGTCCGGCCACCGGCACCAAAAAGGGCGGTAAGGCTTTTGCCTTGCCGTCCTTTTTTGCGTCGGTGGTCACTCGACGAGAACCATGGTTCGAACATGAGCATTTGACAGCGCGAAGCGATGCATTTCTCCGCTTGCGGAGAAATAGATCAAATGCGAAATGTCACGAAGGCAACGCAGTTGCCGAAGTATTCCGGCCACCGGCACCATGTCGTCGCGGACTTCGTACCGTTCGCGACAGCGTTTTTACGCCATCGCTCATTTGCTCGCCGCTCCTCCTATCCAAATCGAACCCGCTTCGCTGGGCTTCGGTTTGGTAATGGAAATCAGAAGTGTAAAAAATCCCTGCCACATTTTGCGGCAGGGAGATTGCATTTTTTCAGATTTCTGCGTAGCGCTCCAAAAAACGCACGGTACGCGGATTGATCGGCGCGTCGATCACCTGCTCGGGAGGACCCTCCTCCACGATAGTACCCTCGTCCATGAAAATCACATAGTCTGCAATATCGCGGGCAAAGCGGATCTCATGCGTGACAATGATCATCGTGGTATCCTGCTCGCGCAGACCGCGGATGACCTTTAGTACCTCTCCGGTCAACTCCGGATCCAGTGCGCTGGTCGGCTCGTCGAAGCAGAGGATCGTCGGCTCCAATGCCAATGCACGCGCGATCGCCACTCTCTGCTGCTGACCGCCGGAAAGCTGATGCGGATAGTTCTCCATCCGGTTTTCCAACCCGACCTTTTTCAGCAGTGCGATCCCCTTTTCACGGATCGCGTCCTGTTCCTCTTTGGATGCCTTGTTT
>PITX01000037.1 GCA_017577345.1 Clostridiales bacterium | reverse complement strand
GTGCTGAACAGCACCGACGATCATGCTGCCGTTGACCGTAAGAGTCTTGCCCTCAGCAATGGTCAGCGTGCGATACAGGAATCTGCTCTCCTGCGTCCAGGACGGACGGTTGATCGCATTGCCTGTGTTGCCCAAGCCATAACCGGTCGTATCGCTTCCGCTGTACGGAATCAGGAGGGTCACGCCGGCGGGAACAGTAATATCCTCACTGACCGTCACACTGTCGATCAGACGGATGCAGTCGCCGCTCTGCGCATTGGCAAAGGCTTCCGTTAAAGTCGCGTAGAAATCAGGCGCAGAATTATTTTTCTTTGCCACATAGCTGCCTGCCGCCGCAAAAATTGCCTTGGGCGAAACATTGCCCGTAACGGTAAAGGTATAGCTGCTGGATTCGGAAACGAGCACACCGTTCACGACCCAGCCGTAGAACTGGCCGCCCGACGCAGGTGTCGCGGTCACGGTCGTAGTGCCGCCGATGGCAATTCCCGTGCCGCCGCCGGAAACCGTGCCGAAGCTCGTGTCCGAAGAAACAGGTGTCACATCCACATTGCCGGAGGAGATCTGCAGATTACGCACCTGTGCACAGTCGCTGCCGGACTCTGTGCTGCCGTCCTTATGGAAGCCCAGGTAAATCACATTGCCTGCCTCGACGGGAAGGGTGAAGGTCACCCAGTCAGCCATTTCGCCGGAGAACTGTCCTCTGGTTGCATGGTTCGGCATGGATGTATAATTTTCATCTGTGATTTCCGTGCCGACAGAGTAATACAGCACGTCATAGTTTGCCTCACTGGAGGTCTTATAGTCAAAGCTAAAGAAGCCTGTATTTGCAGCGACGACCTTCAGAATAGAGACCGAATTGTTGATTCCTGCATTGCCACTGGTCAGAATGCCGTTCGCAAAGCTCCACGGATACTGCGGACGTGTCTGTACAGAGGAAACGCCCGTTCCGGTAGTGTAGCCGCTGACATCTGCAAATGCATTCGGATTGAAGCGTGCCGCAACGGTCACATCGTTTTCAACCTTAAACGTATAACCGGGCTCAGAAGATACACAGGTCTCGCCAATGTACCAGCCGAGGAAGAATGCCATGTTCTTAGCTTCTGCCGTCAGAGAACAGGTCGTGCCCGCGGGGATGGGAATAACCGTTCCGCTGCTGACGGGAGCTCCGCTGCTTGCAACGCTGCCGCAGTCTTCCGGATAGACGATCGTAATGCTCTTGTTATCAACGGATGTTTCCAGAGTGAAATCCTTGAGCCATGCGGTGTCCTGACCGCTGTTGCCGCTCGAATCCTTGCGGTAGCCAAAATAGATCGGGACGCCCGCCTGAACAACAACCGCATCTTCTGTCCAGGAATGTGTGCCGCTGTAGTTCTCTCTTTGTTCATAATTGACTGCCGACTTAAAGTTTTCATTGGTAATCTCTGCTCCGCTGTAATACAGGCAGTCCCAATTTGCCTCTGAGGAAGTCTTATACTTATAGATCAAAATGCCGCTTGCAGCCGGGATAATTCTCAAAATAGAGACGGTACCTCCGGCGCCCTTGTTGGTGGATTTCAGAGTGCCGTCTGCATCCAAAGCCCAGCTGCATCCCGGACGGGTCTGAACTGTCAGATTCTCCGGATTTGTATAGCCATCAACCGGTGCGAAATCATTGTTTTCCGCCGCCTTGACATTCAGAACGACGTCACTTTCACCGAAGGTAAAGGTGTAAGAAGCTGCAGATGAAATCATGGAATTGCCGTCATAGAAGCCTTTCAGCACACCGGTGGGAACCGTTGCCGTAAGTGTAATAACATCAGCCTGCTGGGTCGAAATCGCAACACCATTTGTCAGCGCGAATGCTTCGCCTTCGTTGACACTGCAGGTCACGCCGGAAACTGCGCTGTCCCAGCTGACTGTCAGACTGGTGGTCGTTGCGGAATCAAATCTTGCTTCAATCGCGTCGGGCGCAAGACCGAAGGTTCCGGAGTAGGTTGCCTCAGCAGAGAGCAGCGTTTCGCCGCTGTACCAGCCTACGAAATAGCATCCTGCCGCCGGGGTCTCTGTCAGCGTATAGCTGCTTCCTGCCATTCCGCTGACCGTTCCGGAAACAGCACTGCCATCCTTGCTTACAGTGCCCTTTGCAGAATTGTAACTCAGATCAAAGCTGCCTGTGAGCTGCGTTTCGAGAATGCGGATATCCATAACATACGCCGCATCATTGCCGTGAGCGCCTGAAAGGTCCTTCCCATAACTCCACTTAATGGTATGCGTACCTTCACTCAGGGCAAACTGTGTCAAATACTGCGGAACCTGGGAAAGCGGCTCTCCGTCGCTGTTATATCCGCTGATTCCATCTTCGCCGATTTTGGTCGCATCGTAATAGGTAAACAGCTTGTCAAAGCTGGTTTCGCTGGAGACGGCATAGCGGTAGACCACATAATAAGTCTTTCCTGCAGGGACGGTGACATTCAGTGTCAGATTGGATTCTGAACTATCGACACCTTTGTTACCGGACTGTGCCGCCGCACCGCCACCGGGAGCCGGAATCGCAGTCCACGGATAGTTTGCATCATTGCTGAAGCTATAGACTGCACCCTCCGGTGCCTCCGTGATAATGTCATTCAGCTCATACGAAACCGTGGTCGAGCAGCTCCAGTTCGCTGCCATAAAGCCCGGACGCATCGCAATAATATTGATGGAATGCGCCTGTCCGGCATCTGCAATCGCATAAACGCCGTTGACCGGTGTTACTTCTACGCCGTCAACCTTCAGCGTATAGATTGTCTCTCCGTCATCGTCAAAATGAACGCAAAGATCAGAAACCGTACCGGCAGCATAGCTCAAATTGCCGCCGTTGGCTGTTAATTCTTTGTCTACGCCGTTTTCCTTATATGTCAGCTTTGCGCTGCTCAGATCACAGCTGCCGGAAACTTCAACAGTAATATTATCCACATAGGCTGCGCGGTCATAGACCTCGGTACCGGAATCAAAGAAGTCACGGTTGAATACCCAGATAACATTATGCTCACCGTCTCCGGTAATCTCATAACTAAAGGTCTTCCATGCGGGGACGTCATTAAGCAATTCAGCCTTCTGCATAACAACACGGTTATCAACGATCAGCTCGAGCGTATCGCAGGCCGTATTGGTCTCATCATCACAGGTCTCAAACGCAAGCAGATAGTCAAAGCTCAAGGTTGTCGGACCGGAGAAGGTATAGGACATCGCAGAATATGTAGAATAGACATCCTCTTCCGTATTGGTAGATTTCAGCGCTGTCGGATGGGCGGCATCATAATTGACCTGCTCCCATGCATACGCAGTTTTACCCTCATAGTCTTCATAGTAGGAGGCATATTCTTCACGCGCCCACTCACTCTGACTGTAGGTATCCATCACATCATCCGTATCGTCCCAGGTCAGCATGGCTTCACCGGCAACAGAGAACGGATGCGGAATCAGATCGGACTGCAGATTAAGCTCGTCTGCAGTAAGCTTAACCGAGTTATCTACCGTGAGAACGATGTTGTCAACGAACGCACAGTCCTCATGCTGACCGTAGCCGGCATCCTTCGTGTACATCCATGCGATCTTATGCGAATCGGTCGGCTCGCCTGTGATCTCATAATCACCGAAATGCTGCCAGTCGGTTTCACCGCCGATCTGGATGACGACCACGCCATCGATCGCGACTACAAAGGAGTCCCAGAGACAGGTATTAGGGTCTTCCGTGCTGTAGCCTTCGGGGGCGAAATCCTCACAGGAGGCACGCCAGTCAAAGCTGAGTGTTGCGTCTCCCATGAATTCGTAACTCATGCAGGAATAGGAATAGGTATAGAGGTTGTAATTCGGATCGTCTGTACCAAGCGCATCATCACACGGAGCGCTGTTTGTTGCAACAAATGCATTCGGATGAGAAGCATCTCTGCCGTTTACTGCCCAGGCTTCCGGTGTGGCATTATCAAAAGACTCATCATAGTTGTCTTCGACCTGCCAGTAGGACTGGTAAACATTGTTTGTTCCCGAAACATCCGGCCAACTCAACGCAGCACGGCCGTTTTCGGAAAACGGATGCGGATATAAACCGGATTGCAAATTCAGTTCCGCACTGCTCAGCGTTGTTTCCGATACCGCAAAGGACATGACCGGGAAGACGGAAATGACCATGCATAGAGCAAGAACAACAGAAAGTGCTTTACTGAGCATTTTTCTCATTCATATCATCCTTTCGATATGTTATAGCCTCTTAAATTTTTGAAAAAAACAGGGCAGGGTGCATCCCCTGCCCTGTTTATTCAGGTTTTGGGATCCGATCTAAACGAGAAGTCGCGAGTCGGATTAATTCTCAACAGCTGCAAAGCTGATCTCAACAACAACGGGAGCTTCCTCGGTCGTACCGTTCACAGCACCAATCACATCGTTGACAGCCTTGATCAGCAGAGATGCCATGCTGTAAGTGGAATCTGCAGCACGGAGATCGGACAGCAGAGTTTCGAGGGTCTTTGCAGGCAGATTATTCAGCTTAATGGTTGCATCCTGGTCGAGGACAGCAATGCTGTTGGAAACAGCGAGTGCAGTGCCGGCCTTCAGAACAGCAACGACCTGCCAATCCTTATCAGCTTCAGCATCCTTGAGCATAACATGATCACGGATGTTCTGCTTGAGAGCAGCGATATCATTGAAGTTGTCCAGCTTGAGATCCTCTTCAATTTCGAAGCAGAGGTATTCCTTGCCGATCTGCAGGAAGGAGCCGTTAGCGATGTTGATGTAACTGTCGCTGACTTCCTGTGTCTTGGAGCTGACATGGCTGGTCAGTGCCCACCATGCGTCACGGGTAGCACAGATGTCAAGAGAAGAAGCACGAAGAGTAGCCAGTTCCTTGTTCTGGTCGCCGGTGACATGATAGACGCAGGTCTTGCCGTCGATCGTAGCCTTGACATAGCCGGACTCAAAATCGAATGCGTGGCTGAGCCAATCGCCGAGGTTCGGGGTTCCGGTCATGCCGGTGTTCTTAACCTCAACAGTGTGCTCACGAGCAGAGGAAACACCGAGGCTTGCAACATTCTGCATCTTAGCAGTGATAGAAACATTGGAAGCATTGACTTCCTTTGCAGGAACGGTAACGACTGCGGAATAGTCGTTGAAGACATCCATGTCAACGGTGACATCGTTGGAGGAAACAGCCAGATAGAACTTTCTGGCTTCGTCCTTGGTCTTGCAGCAGATGGAGCAAGAGCCGTCTTTTGCAACGAAGTGATGGATGTGATCCGCGTCCTTGGTCTGGCTCATCATTGCCAGGAATTCAGCACGGGTGATGTTTTTCTTCGGATAGAGCTTTCCGTCGGGATTGCCGACGATAACGCCCTCTCTGACAAGAGCACTGATTCTGTTCAGAGCCCAGTCGGAAACATCCTTGCCGTCGGAGAACTTGGACAGATCGGGCTCCTTGCCGTCATCGCCGATACCCAGCATACGGGCATAAGCAAGAAGAGCTTCTTCACGGGTGATCTTCTTATCCGGATTGAAGTTCTTGCCATCACCGATCATGACGCCTGCCTTAGCGGCGCACATAACAGCATCATAATACCAAGCCTTTGCGGCGACATCGGGGAAGTCCTTGTCCGCCTTCTCGGTCAGAGCAAGCAAATTCTTTACGATCTGTGCAAACTCCGCACGGGTCAGGGAGCCATCGGGGACAAAGTTGCCGTCGGGATAGCCATTGACAACGCCGCGATCAGCCCAATCGTTGATGATTTCTTCTGCCCAATGACCCTTGATGTCGGGGAAACCGGCAGTTTCTTCTGCGCTGACAGCAAATGCAAACATGCTGAAAATCATTGCTACTGCGAGAAAAATCGATACGATACGAGTAGTTTTCATTTCTTATCCTCCAAAAATTGTTTTATGCTAATCATGTATTTTCCGAAAAATCGTCTATACACAGCATTACAAATAGATTATAACACATAATTTTCAAATTGCAACCTTTTTTTACAATATTTTTTACAATATTGTCCTTGTGTTTTCTTTCTAAATTTTAATCAAAAACAGAGGGAAATCAGATTGGATTTCCCTCTGTGCTTTATTCTTCAACTTCAATATCCAGCCCGAACTCGCTGGGAAGAAACCGCGGGCAGACATTCTCCGCGGTAACAATCACGGAGGTAGACAGCCTCGTGCCGATTTCGCAGGCTTCTTCCAAAGACTTGCCGTAGGTCAGTCCTATGGAAACACCTGCAAAGAAGGCATCACCGGCACCGGTGGTATCTTTGACGGCGACCTTTTTACTCGGGCACCAGCCCTTCTCCCCGTCTGCTGACGCGTACACCGCACCGTCCGCGCCGAGGGTAACGATCATACGCGGAATACGGGCTCTTGTCACCTTTTCCGACAGAATTTCCATCATCTGCTCCGGCTCCACACTCTCGTAATCCTCGGAGAACAGAATGCCCGCCTCATTGCGGTTGCAGGCGAAGCAGTCCGTCAGCTGCAGGAAGTCACGGCGTTCCACCGCAATGCTCATATTCGTTACAGCGGCAAAAATCGGCTTTTCATACTTCTTAGCAAGCTGGAACACGCGCTTGACAACATCCTTGTCCATATCGATCTCAATCAGGATGCTTTCTGCATTTTGGAAAATCTCATCGCCGCTTTCGTCCAGAATGTCTGCGATCGGTCGCAGATCGGGACGCTTGGAAATAGCGGCAATGACATCACCGTCGTTATCGAAGATTGCAAGCCAAGTACCCATGCCGTCTTCGGTACGGCGCATATAGTCGGTATTGACCTTATGATTTTGCAGCTTTTTCAGAACATCATCGCCCACAGCCGTCTGATCGACCAGACTGATATAGGTCGGACGAAGCTCGACATTGGCGATGTCCTCTACGATATTACGGCTGACGCCGCCGTGCACCTCTTCCACTCTGCCGACATTTCTGCCGCCGGGAATGTAGGTATTCGTAGGATATCCCTTGATATCCACAAAGACCGCACCGATGACTACAATGCTCATATCCGCCGCCTCCAGTCATTTTTTCTCATTATAATACATCGCAATGAAAAATGCAATCTCCCGAACGAAAAAATCGGAGCAGAAAAAACCTGCTCCGATAGATGATGAATCTTCCGACATTTTACCAAATTTTCGTCAAAAAGAATATCACAAGAAAATATACACCGATAAAAAGAACGATGACAAGCAATGCCGCTTTGAAAGCACCGGCGTAAAGGCTGAGCTTTTCTTCGCGTGTCAGCTTGATCGGCTCATCCTGTTTTCCTTCGGAAGATGATGACTCAGGGACATACCAAGGCATTCCCTCGACATTCATGTTCACGATCTGCCGACCGTCGTCATCTTCATATTCACGCCGTTTTTTCATAAGTGTCCTCCTCGCCGATTATCTTTCCGGTGCGGGCATCTGGGCTTTCAGCTCTGCATTGCGCTCGTCGGAGTTGTACAGATGGCAGGCACAGAAATGCTCCGGCTCGACCTCAGTGAAGTCCGGCTGGAAGTGCTTGCAGATTTCCATGCACTTGCTGCAGCGCGTATGGAACTTACAGCCCGACGGGGGATTTGCAGGCGAAGGAATGCTGCCCTCCAGGATCACGCGATTCATCTTATAATCGGGATCCGGAATGGGAATTGCAGAGAACAGTGCTTCCGTGTAGGGATGCAGCGGCTTGCTGAAAATCTTTTCTGTTTCGGCAAACTCGACCATGTTGCCAAGATACATGACACCTACCGTGTCGGAGATATGCTCAACAACGGAGAGGTCATGAGAGATGAACAGATAAGTCAGACCGAATTGTTTCTGCAGATCGCGCAGCAGGTTAATGATCTGCGCCTGAATGGAAACATCCAGTGCGGAAACCGGCTCGTCGCAAACGATAAATTCAGGGCTCAAAGCCAATGCGCGTGCAATACAGATCCTTTGACGCTGACCGCCGGAAAATTCATGCGGGTAGCGGCTCTTGTAGTAGGGCGGAAGACCGCAGACCTCCATGACACGGGTAATATAATCATCATACTCTTCGGGCGGAACAATATTATGCTCACGAACCGCTTCGCCGATGATCTCGCCGACCGGCAGTCTCGGGGACAGGCTGGAATACGGGTCCTGGAAAATGATCTGGATCCTCGGGCGGATCTTGCGCAGTTCTTCCTTACTTAGGGAGAAAATGTCGATACCGTCGAATATGACCTCGCCGGAGGTCTTGCTCTGAAGGCGAAGCAGGGTTCTGCCGGTCGTGGATTTTCCACAGCCGGATTCACCGACCAGACCCATGGTAGAGCCGCGCTTGATTTTGAAGGAAATGCCGTTAACAGCCTGTACATTATTGACAGTGCGCTTGAAGAAGCCCGCTTTGATTGGGAACCATTTCACAAGGTCATTGACCTCGATCAGGTATTCGCTGTTTTCCGTGTCAGTGGTTTTCTTGATTTCATCCATTGAGTAAATCCTCCACATTCACAGATTTCGGATAACCGAGTGATTCACCCTCGTCAAAGTAACGGTAGCAGGATACCACATGGGTGTCGCTGATCCTGATTTCGGGAGGATAGACACCGCTGCACCGGTCGCACTGCATTTCGCAGCGGTCACGGAAATAACAGTAGTTCGGCATATCGACAGGGTTCGGCACACTGCCGGGAATGTTGTAAAGCTCCTCCACCTTCTTGCCGACGACCGGCTTGGACTTCATCAGACCGATGGTATAAGGATGACAGGGGTGATGGAAAATGTCATCCGATGTGCCTTTTTCAATCACACGGCCGGCATACATAACAACAACATAGTCGGCCATACCGGCAACAACGCCGAGGTCATGCGTAATGAGCATGATTGAGGAGTTCAGCTTATTCTTCAGATTCTGGAGCAGATCCAGAATCTGCGCCTGAATGGTAACATCCAGCGCCGTCGTCGGCTCGTCGGCAATGATCAGTGTCGGATTACACGCAAGTGCAATCGCGATGCAGACACGCTGACGCATACCGCCGGACAGCTCATGGGGGTACATCTTATAGAC
>PITX01000320.1 GCA_017577345.1 Clostridiales bacterium | reverse complement strand
GTCCGTGCAGAATGCCGAAATCGCTGCAGGATTCGACCGCGTGCGCTACCGTGTGACCGAGGTTCAGCATCCTGCGGCGGCCATAGTCAAATTCGTCCGCCATCACATAATCCCGCTTCATCGTTACGCAGGCTTCGATGACCTGTTCATACTGTTCGCAGATCGGGGTCTGCATCAGCCGATCAAAAAAGTCGGCATTGCCCAAAATGCCGTATTTGATCACTTCCGCGCATCCGCAGCGATACTGCTCCTGCGGAAGTGTTGCAAGAAGCTCCGGATCGCAAAGCACCAAAGACGGCTGGTGGAAGCAGCCGGCCTGATTTTTTCCTGCATCCAGATCGACCGCAGTCTTTCCGCCGACTGAGGAATCCACCATCGCCAAAAGTGTTGTCGGCACCTGCACAAAGCGGACGCCGCGCTGGTAGGTCGCCGCGACAAATCCGGCAAGGTCGCCTACCACGCCGCCGCCGAGCGCGACGATGACATCACTGCGCGTCATGCGTTCCCGACAAAGCATATTCAGCGCACTGCCGTAGGTAGCAAGTGTCTTGGAAGCTTCGCCGTGCGGAAAAACAAAGCGCAGCACGCGAAATCCCGCATCGCGCAGCACCTGCTCCGTGCGCTGTCCATAGAGAGAAAAAACCGTATCGTCGGCAATGACAGCAGCAGTACAAACACCAACGCTCTCGGCCATGATCTGTCCGAGATGATCCAGAAGTCCGCGTCCGATAAGAATATCGTACGCGCCGGAGGCCTCAATGTGTATGCATTTCAATGTCCGTCGACCTCCTCTTTTCTCCGCTTTCCGTCCTCCAGCAAGGTGACCAGAGCGGAATAATTGTCCGCTTCCATCGCCTCGCGGTACTGCTGCAGCTCACCGATCAGGTTGTCCAGTTCGTCAAGCAGGCAGTCCTTATTTTCCAGAAACAGCTCTGCCCACATCTGCGGATTGAGCCATGCCACGCGCGTCATATCCTTGTAGCTGCCGGCAGAAAAGCCCCTGTGTTCCTGCGCAGTGGGGCTTTTGATGTAGGCATTGGACACCACATGCGCAAGCTGCGAGGTAAACGCGATCATACGGTCATGCTGCGCCGCCGTGGTAACGGAAAAACGTCCGAAGCCTGCCGGGGCGAGCAGTTCCTCCGCCCTGCCGAGCAATGCAATGTCGTTTGCATCCTTCGGCACAAGCACCATCGGCGCGCTGCGAAACAGCGTGGACGATGCAAATTTAAAGCCGGAATAGTGTGTACCCGCCATCGGATGACCGCCAAGGAAGGTAAACCCGTATTGCTCCGAAAGCGCGAATCCCGCCTCGCAGACAATACGCTTTGTCCCACAGCAATCGATCACGATCGGTTTCGTCCCGAAATGAGGTGCATGCTCCTGCAGGTATTCGATCGCCGCGCGGGGATACACCGCAATGAGGATGAGGTCGCACACCGGGAGCGCCTCCTCCGTCAGGGCACCGTCTACGGCGCCGTACATGACGGCAAAGTCATAGGCGGAACGATCCTTGTCAAACGCCAGGACACGGTGTCCCTGTTCGTGGAACACTTTCGCAAACGAGCCGCCGATCAGTCCGAGGCCAACAATTCCGACCGTCATTTGCCGATCACCCTGCGAATTTCACGCACCTTCTCCGCCACCTCTTCGTACTGCTCCGGACGCAGGGACTGTGCGCCATCGCACAAAGCACGGATCGGATCGTTATGCAC
>PITX01000319.1 GCA_017577345.1 Clostridiales bacterium | reverse complement strand
CGCGAACTCCCATCCGTATTTCTCGCGCTCATGCATAACCATGCGCTGCAGGTCCGCGGTAGTGTACTTATGGCTGGCATTTTCGCAGCCGTCTGTAATCACGGTGAAGATAGTCTTCTCCGGAACATCTTCCTCTCTGGCATACTTGTGCACATTTCCAATGTGATGGATTGCCCCGGCGAAGGCATCTACGAGTGCCGTGCACCCGCAAGTGCAGTAGTCGTCTCTTGTGATTTCAGACACTTTCTCAATAGGCACTCTGTCATGGACCACTTTTGCGGTGTCGTTGAAGAAGATTGTGGAAACGCAGCATTCCCCTTCTCCTTCCTTATGTGATTTGAGCAATGCGTTGTATCCCCCGATTGTGTCATCGGTCAGCGGTTCCATGCTGCCGCTCATGTCCAGAATAAATACCAGTTCAGTAAGTCCTTTTCTCATTTTGCATATCTCCCTTCAAATTTGTTGACAATATCCAGCAGGCAGTCATCCAGGTACTCCTGCGCCTTTTCCCAGATATGCTCCGGGATGCCGTAATATGCCTCGGCGATCCCGCCGGCAATGGCTGCGATGGTGTCGGTGTCCCCTCCGATGGAGACGCAGTTTCTGATGCAGTCTTCAAAATCCGTGCTTTCGAAAAAGCACTCGAGTGCCTGGGGAACACTGATCTGGCAGATTTCTCTGCCGTGTTCACCGTGCTGAAGCTCCCGCCACTCGTCGCAGGTTTTATCGAGAGTGTAATAGCTCTGTGCAAGAGCTTTTATCTCGTCCATGCTCCTGCCCTGCCTTGCGGCCAGGATGCAGACGGCTGTGCACTCGGCCCCTTTTAACCCCTCCGGGTGATTGTGAGTCACCTCGGTGACCTTCTTTGAGAGAGCTCTGACCTCTTCTTCGGTATCGGCTGCAAAGCCCACGGGGCTGATTCTCATTGCCGAACCGTTGCCGCAGCTGTTGTAGGGCTGCGGGTTATCGTCGAAAACCCAGTTGATGAATCTTGAGCCGTATCCGGCGTGCGGATAGCGCCTGCCCATCTCCTGCAGGATCTCCGATACGCTGCACTCCGGTTCCATCACGGCTTTTGCTACGGCACAGGTCATAACGGTGTCATCTGTGAAGTCGCAGGAATTCGTGAACAGCTCGAAATCTTTAGAGTCAATGTTTCTGAACTCGAACTGGGAACCGACGATATCTCCGATTATTGCACCTTTCATTTGTTCTCCTTTTCTCCGCTTAAAGCGGCTTCTGTTGTCTTTTTTCTCTTTACGGCCTTATAATAGCATCGTAAAAAAACAAAAGGTCTTTTCGAAAAAGACGTTTTGGCAGATGAGATTTTTATCCGGAAAGGTTCTGAACTGATGAAAACGATAGTACTTGCAGGCGGTTGCTTCTGGGGTATGGAGAAGCTTTACCGCTCCTTTGACGGAATAGAAAATGTAACTGCGGGCTATGCAAATGGCTGCGGGGAGGCGTCCGCGAACTACGAAACGGTGTGCCGTGGCGGAACAGGCTTCCGTGAGGCAGTAAAGCTGGAGTATGATCCGCCTGTAATATCCCTTGAAGACATTCTGGGGATCTTTTACCGGGTCATAGACCCGACAATGTTCAACCGTCAGGGAATGGACTTCGGCACGCAGTATCAAACGGGGATCTACTGGACGGATAACGAGGATGAAAAAACCGTATTGCGGATTTCCTCTGCCGAAAAGCAGAAATACCGCGAGTTCTGGGT
>PITX01000318.1 GCA_017577345.1 Clostridiales bacterium | reverse complement strand
ATGGACGGAGACCGTGTACAGGAGATTGAGATCTATCTGAACTTCATCGGACGGTTTGAGCTTCCCGCACCGGAGCTTACACCGGAGGAAGAAAAGCGGCAGGAACAGTTAAAAAGGCACCGTATCCGAAGCCGGGAACGGTATCAAATGATGAAAGCTGGAGAACACACCGTCGAAGAGCCATTCAAGCTGACTTGCAAATGCTGCGGCAAGGAGTTTGAAGCAAAGCGTTCCAACGCTATGTATTGCAGTCCCTCCTGTCAGCAGAAATACTACCGCCAGCAGGCAGCGCAGGAACGGAGCCGGGATTGTGTCTGCGGCTACTGCGGCAAAACCTTTACCACAGCAAGGTGGAATGCCAGATATTGCAGTGAGGAATGCGGCTACAAGGCGCAGATCAAGAGGCAGGGTGAACGAAAAGCGGCGGAAAGAAAGCAAAAAGCTGATGTCCCGGAGGACGGCGAAGAACAGAAAACAGCATAAATGACGCTTATGGGCGGCTTGCAGAAATCAATTCTGTGAGCCGCCTTTTTTGCACAAAATAGTTTTACAGCCGCACAGCGGCAGAAAAGAGGAATATGAAAACAAATGCGCTTGACAAATACACTCATTGGGTGCATACTATGAGTGAGGTGAACGCTATGACGATCCATGAAATGAGAATTGCATTGGGCGATACTCAAAGCGAATTTGCCGAAAGGTATAACATTCCGTTTCGTACCATTCAGAACTGGGAAGCCGGTGTGCGTAAGCCCCCGGAATATGTAGCTGCGCTGTTGGAAAGCCGCATACAGGCCGATCTGTACAATCGTAAGACAAGAATACTGCCGAAGCATGATGCGCGTAAAAAGGAACTGCCGAAGAGACGCGACTATGTTGGTGCTATCTCCTGGCTAAAGGCAGTCCGGGAATGTCTTGGAGATTCCTTCGTTTTTGCTTTGGATGAAGCATTGATGTGTCAGGGCAATTTCGGCGGGCGAAGCGACGAATATATCGTATGGGGTTACGGTGATGATTCCGCATCCGACTTTAACGGAGTTGTTCTGCTCGGAAACCACATAAGCGCCTATGATATTGCAGAAAAGCGCGGTCTTCGTTTTACTGCTTTTAACCGCACGATCACAGATGCCCTTGCGAATGAGGCAATTTTAGATATGCAGGGTATTACGGAAGCTCTCAGCAGATATTACTTCACCAACGGGGACAGCTTTGACGGGATTTTTGTGTCCCCTGAATATCGGGAAAGATTTACGCAGCTTGCCGATGATGCCATAAACTATTATGAGAACTGAGAGGTGATACCATGCAAATCACAGCAGAAGAAGAATTGATGTACGGCGTAATGAAAGCCATATATGACAGCGGCATTCCCATTGATTTCAAGGGCTCCATGGTCCTGAAGGTCTGTCTGCTTGAAGCAGGCTATCATGAAGAGATCCGGCACACGGTCGATATTGATGCGAACTGGTATTCGGACGATCCTCCAACGGCGGAGCAGATGACTGAATCTCTGCAAAAAGCGCTTGAAAGAGCCGGCATTGATTTGGATATAAGTATATACAGAATGTACGGTGAAGGACGTTCCGCAGGTTTTGAAATCTCAGACCGGGATACAGGGGAAATCCTTTTTACGATGGATATTGATGTAAACCGCCCCGCTGTACTGACAAGGATCTATGAAATGGCAGAGATTCGTTTTCGCGGCGTTTCCGTCGATCAGATGCTGGC
>PITX01000317.1 GCA_017577345.1 Clostridiales bacterium | reverse complement strand
CCTTTTTGCTCGCTGTTTCCGCCACTGGCGGCGCTCGCAAACGTCCTATCTTCCGTACTTTTTGACAGCCTGTCAGCGTGTCGAAAAGGGTTTTTCGACACGCTGAGAAGCCTGCTTTCGCAGACTTCTGTCTTTTTATGTGAGCTGTTTTTTACAGCCCCTATAAGAAAACTTTGTTTTCTGCCGCAATTCCATTGCGGTGTTTAAAAAACTATAGTTTCGTGAACACAGCGGCAAATGCCGCTGTTGAAAACAAAGTTTTCTGATTTTCGCGTGGAAAACCACGCGAAAATGTTCACTACACTGTAACGGTATGAACGACAGACGCATGGTGTGCGTCTGTCACGGACATTCTGTCCGTAAAATCCACCACAGGTGGATTTTGTTCATTTAGTTATAGATTAAGGAGCTGTGCAAGGATTCCTGCACAGCTCCGTGGTTTTGATTGCTTTTTAATCATCAAAGCCGATTTCCGGCATCTCAATGTCCGGCTTTTTGGTGGGTGTTGTCGGCGCTTCCGCGCTGGCAGTAAGAATGTCCTTCAGCATGGCCTTTTTTACGGTCAGCTCCGGTGTCATGAATTCTTTCATAACTTATGCCCCTTTCTGTTTCATTCGTGTGCTGCCTGATATGCGATCGCTGCCTGATAATAATTGTAGAGTGCAGCAACTGCATATTTCAGATTCTCGCTGCTTGTAGCACTGTTCAGAATGGAATACGCATAAGACAGTGCGCTGATGTTGATGGTCATTGCACCATTATCTACACTGACGGTGTAGAAATCGCCGAGCTTATGCGCGGAGATGTTCGGGATCGTCAAAACGTATCTGCCGCTTTCATCCTTCGTCAGCGGGCAGGCAACCGCATTGCCGTCCTCGTCCGTCACCGTGATGTCCGGCGTGTAGCCTTCTTCACAGTTGAAGTACAGGAGAATGTCCGTGCCGTGGTCGAGAGCAAGCGCTCTGGATACGCCGGTAATCTGCGGAATGCTGCCGGTCTTGGTCGCCTTATAGGCTGCAAGCTCTGCCGCATCGGGAAGCACAATGTCATTGTATCCTGCCATTGTCTGATACTTGCCGTCTTCACCCAGTGTGAAGCCGTGGACCTCCTGCAGAGCGATCTGCGAATAATGACCGTAATTGGCAATGGAATCTGCAAGTGCGACCAGCTTCGCGTTGTCACGATATTTGTCCTTGATATTGTTCAAATACTGTGCTACCGACTTTGTGCAAGGGCCTTCAACCATATTTCCGTAATGGAATGAAGCCGTAATCGTATCTGCCATCTGGAGCACATTTACATTACAACGGAAGATATATCTGCCGTCATCTTCGGCAGAGAGGCCTTTGAAATATACTTTTTGCGTGTCATCGCTGCTTCCGATTTCAAACAGCATATAGCCGTCCTTTACTGCTTCAACATCGTTTACTACCGTGTAGAAATTCAGCCCAAGCTCTCCTGAAAGGACAAGTGCGACGGAATCAAATTTGAAAACAGGCACATCGGGCGTGATGGTGATATACGCATCATCACCGATTTCTTCAACCTCAATCGCATCATCTTCACGGCTCCCGGCTTTCATCAACAGCCCACTGCCAACATGAATGGTTCCGATGCTTTTCATCTGCTGACCGGCACCGATTCCACGGAATCCGGAGGCGGTCAGCTTCTTGACGTTATTGATTTCAATGTCGCGGTTGGTCCCGTTATAACCGCCGCCGATACCTGCAC
>PITX01000316.1 GCA_017577345.1 Clostridiales bacterium | reverse complement strand
GAATCATAGATCGCACGCGCCACACGCTCATCGTTGAATGCCCACAAATCCTCGATCGAGCCGCCGCCGCGTCCGGTAATGATCACATCCGCGACCTTCCACTTATTTGCATACCGCAGCGCACCGACAATTTCCGGCGGTGCCTCCACGCCCTGCACGCGCACCGGCAGAAGAATCACCTTGGCAAGCGGATACCGCGCGCGCAGAATACGGATCATATCATGCACGGCCGCCCCTGCGGACGAGGTGACGATGGCAATACGCTGTGGGTATTTCGGAAGCGGTTTTTTATGTGAGGAATCAAACAGTCCTTCTTTATAGAGCTTTTCCTTGAGCTGCTCAAAGGCAACGTGCAGGTCGCCCACACCCTCGGCAGAAAGCTCAGAGCAGTAAAGCTGATAGGCACCGTCACGCGGAAAAACGCTGATGCGGCCGAACGCGATGACCTTCATGCCGTTTTCCGGACGGAAGCGCAGATGTGCGGCCTGTCCCTTGAACATCACGCAGCGCATCGCGCCGGACTCATCCTTGAGCGTAAAGTAGTGATGCCCGGAGGGATAGAGCTTATAGTTGGAGATCTCGCCGCGCACATAGATCTCCTGCAGCTGCGGCACCTGATCGAGCAGTGTTTTAATGAAATTGTTGGCTTCGCTGACGGAGAAAATCATTTGTTCCTGTTCCATCGGCTCTCTCCTCCCTCCGATAATGTGTAAAGAAAATCTACTTTCCAGGCAACGCAGACAAAGGCAGAGCGCCGAAGATCAGTGCTCTGCCCGGTCATCTTATTCGTTTGTGATCTCGCTGCGTACAAAGCTGCCGAGGATTCCGTTGATAAACTTGACCGTCTCCGGCGTTTCATACTTCTTGGCGATCTCCACCGCCTCGTTGATGGCAACGCTGTTGGGAATATCGTCGCAGTAAAGCACTTCGTACATGGCAACGCGCATGATCGCCGATGCGACCAGCGGAATACGCTCAAAGCTCCAGCCGCGGGCATACCTGGAAATAAACTCGTCAAGCTCAGGGGCATGCTGCGCTACGCCCTCGACCACACCGCGAATATACTCGGTCTGCTTTCCGCCCGGCACTTCGCTGTAAATCTCATCCTCTTCGCGCAGTGTTTCAAAATACTCTTTCGTCAGTCGTTCTTCGGCCAGTTCCGCAGCGGTCTTGTCGGTAAAGCTGAGCTCATAGGCAAGGTGCACTGCAATTTCTCTTGCTGTGTTGCGAACCATTTCTGTCTGTTCCTTTTCTCTCTTAATTGAAGCTGATCCCGCCGACGTGGACGTTGACCGCCCTGACAGGATACCCCGTCATGCCGCCAACCGCGCCGCCGACACAGTCCTGCACCTTTTTGGCAACCTCCGGGATCGCAAAGCCGTAACGAACCATGAGATAGATGTCGACCACGACCGCGCCATCCTGCAATTCGGCACGAACACCGCGTGCAGACTTTTTGCCGGTAAACTGCTCAGAGACATTCTGTCCCATTCCCCCGACACCTTCAATTTCCTTTATCGCATCGGTAACGATCGAGGCGATCACCTCTTCGGAAATGTTGATGCTGCCGTTTTCTTCCATTTGGGTAAGATACTCGCGATTCTCAGCCATGCCTGCACACTCCTTGCCTGGACTTGTTGCAATAGTTGAGAGTATTTTACCATTTCTTTTGCAAAATTACAACTGCTATTTTTCTGCCGCTGCCTTAATTGATTTTTCTGCCGATGCCTTAATTGACCTCCAGGATCTTGATG
>PITX01000036.1 GCA_017577345.1 Clostridiales bacterium | reverse complement strand
GAAGTATACACTTAAAACAAAAGGGGGCATGCATATGGCGCGTACTGAGAAAAACTGGAGAAGGTGGGAAGTCACAGGGTTGTTTGTCGTATTGATCCTGGGCAATCTCCTTCATTTTGTATTTGAGTGGAGCGGGAATAACCGTATTGTAGCAGCCTTTGCCGCGGTAAATGAATCGACCTGGGAGCATATGAGACTGTTTGTGATTCCGTGGATCGTGTGGTCGCTGATCGAGTGGATCGCTCTGCGTGGCAATAAGCTGCCGATTCTGTCTTCGCGAGCTCTGGGATTGCTGGTGGGCGCTCTGAGTATCCCGATCATCTACTATACCTACAGAAATGCATTAGGGGTGAACAACCCCGTGGTGAATGTGATTATCTTTCAGGTGGCAGTGCTTTTGGCGTTTTGGATCACGTGGGTCGCCATCAAGCGGCGTTGGTTACAGGGAACACTGTGGCAGGTATTGGGCGGAGCGGTTTTACTGGCAGGATGGCTTCTGGCTGTGCTGTGGACGTATATGCCGCCATCAGCGCCGATCTTTGTGGATCCCGCGACGGGACAAAGGGGTATCCCCGATATCATGTCATAAAAATAGAAGAGGCGGGTTCCCCCGCCTCTTTTGTAGTTTGTCCACAGTCTTTTATTCAGGACTCCATGTTTTTCCCCAGGAAGGTTGCCACGGTCTGTGCCAGCTTGCACTCCGTTTCACCGGCAGGGCAATCACTGTCAGTCAGGAACAGAACGGAGCCCAAGACATCGCCCTGACAGAGAATAGGCGCCAGCAGGGCTACCGTATACGCCGGCGCATCTGTGCAGGCTGCGGTTGCGGGACGGCTTCCGTCCTGGAGCCAAAGATTTCGCTGCTCCATAATGGGGCTCCATGTGGCTTCCAATGTTTTGCCCAGCAGCTCTCGCTTTCCGCTGCCGGCCACGGCAATGATGCTGTCGCGGTCGGTTACCGCTACGGTAAAGTCGGTGTTATGGCTCAGGGTGTCGCAGAACTGAAGAGCAAAATCCTCCAGAGAACCCAGCAGGGAGTATTTCTTGAAAATAACTTCTCCCTCACGGCTTGTATAGATCTCCAGCGGGTCGCCCTCGCGGATGCGCATAGTGCGGCGGATCTCCTTGGGAATGACCACGCGCCCGAGGTCGTCGATGCGGCGAACAATACCGGTTGCTTTCATATCAAAAACTCCTTTGTTTCTCAATTCTCTTGCCTTAGTCTTTGGAAAGCGAGGCAATTTATACAAAGGAGTTTTTGGAAGTTTTTGCTTCATATCAGTCAAGCGGGTTCCTGCGCCCTCCATTCAAAATGCTTTTGACCGCGGCTTGCGGTACGGCGAAAATATTCGCGGAAACATAGTATGGCTCTTCGTGACAAGAATGGTGCCGACACCGAGGAAGCCGAGTCCTGTAATAACGGCGGCGGGCATATGCACCAGGTCCGTTGAGCCGAACATCTGACCGATGTAGAGATTTGTCATCACCACCAGCGACGAAGCGTCCGCCACGATGATGCGGGCGCGGAAATCAAGATGAAACTATAGGGCATATCTGATAAAATTCGTGTAAAATTGTTAGATTGAGTATTTTTTCTTGCTATTTATTTGTGAAGGCTGTATAATAATTACAACCTGTAGCGGCGGGAGTATTCCCATTCCGCCGCAGGTAATTTGAATTGGAGGAAAATGCATGAAAAAGTTTATCGCACTGATTCTCTGTCTTGTGATGGCGCTCAGCCTTGTTGCCTGCGGCAGCAAGCAGGACGACACCCAGACTCCTGATGATCAGCAGACCGCGGAGGATACCGCGCTCATCGATGCTGCTAAGGCCGAGGGCAAGCTCGTTGTCTACGGCTCCTGCGAGGAAGAATATCTCGCCGCTGCCTGCGAGAACTTCCAGAAGATGTACGGCATTGAGGTTGAGTATCAGCGTCTGTCCACCGGTGAGGTGCAGGCCAAGATCGAGGAAGAGAATGGCAATCCGTCCGCTGACGTCTGGTTCGGCGGCACGACCGATCCCTACAACGTCTGTGCTGCTGAGGGTCTGCTCGAGGCCTATCACCCCGAGAACGCCTCTCACATCACGAAGCCCCAGTACATGAATGCTGACGGCTATTGGCACGGCATTTACACCGGCATTCTCGGCTTTATGGTCAACACTGACGAGCTCACCCGTATGGGTCTTGAAGCTCCTCAGGACTGGGCCGACCTGCTCAAGCCCGAGTACAAGGGTCTGATCTGGCTGTCCAACTACAACACCGCCGGTACCGCTAAGCTGGTCATCAACACCATGATCCAGAAGTACGGTCACGACGAAGGCATCCAGTATCTGGTTGACCTCGACAAGAACATCGAAGTCTACACCAAGTCCGGTTCCGGCCCGAGCAAGAACGTCGGCACCGGTGAGTGCGTCATCGGAATCGGCTTCCTGCATGATGGCATCACCCAGATCCTCGACAACGGTTACGACAACATCCAGCTCATCATCCCGTCCACCGGCACTTCCTGCGAGATTGGCGCCACCGCTATATTCAAGGGTTGCGCTCATCCCAATGCTGCGAAGCTGTGGATCGAGTATGCGCTGTCTCCCGACTGTGTGAACCTCGCTGCCCAGAACGGCTCCTATCAGTTCCTGGTCATCGACAACGCCACTCAGCCTGAGGCTGCTGCCGAGTTCGGTCTGGATCCCGAGAACGTCATGGACTATGACTTCGACGATGCTACCAAGAATATCAAGACCTATGTTGAGGAAGTCATGACCGCTCTGTCCGCCTCCGGTGCGAACACCGGCGACGAAAACCGTTTCCAGGTCAGCTGATCTACTGCATACCGTAAAAGCAAGCGACCCAGCAATTTTGACGGGGCGGCGGCCTTAGCCGCCGCCCCTCCTGCATTTTTTCTCCAGATTACCGAGAAAGGAGCATCCTATGGCACGTTCTCAAAGTGCGGCGCTGGACCGGAAAAAACTGATGGCTGATCCCATCATGGTCACTACCATCGTCGTACTCATTACCTTTCTGACTCTGTTCATCCTCTACCCGCTGGCCATTCTGCTGGTGGATAGTTTTGTAGGCGACGGCGGCTTCGGCTTCGGCATTTTCAGGCGCATCTTTGCCATGCCGACCTTTACCACCGCCATCACCAACACATTGAAGGTTGGCCTCCTCGTCGGCGTTCTCTCGGCGTTTCTCGGCCTGCTCTTCGCCTACGTTGAGGTCTACGTCCGCGTCGGCAGGCTCGTTGGCGGTCTCTTTAAGGTCGTCTCGATGCTGCCGGTCGTCTCCCCGCCGTTCGTGTTGTCACTGTCCATGATTATGCTCTTCGGCAAGGCGGGCATCATCACCCGTTTTCTGCTGGGCATCTATGATAACAGCGTTTACGGCTTCTGGGGTATCGCCATTGTCCAGACGCTGACGTTTTTCCCCGTATGCTACATGATGCTAAAAGGTCTGCTCAAGAACATCGATCCCTCGCTTGAAGAAGCTGCGCGCGACATGGGCGCGAGCCGGTGGAGAGTTTTTGTCAGCGTTACGCTGCCGCTGATGCTCCCCGGTCTCGGCAACGCTTTCCTCGTCACTTTTATCGAGTCCATCGCCGACTTTGCCAATCCCATGCTCATTGGCGGATCGTATGATACCCTTGCCACCACCATCTATCTGCAAATCACCGGATCCTACGATAAGCCGGGTGCGGCGGCGATGGCTGTGGTGCTGCTGTGCATCACGCTGGCAATGTTCGCGGTGCAAAAGTACTACCTCGAGCGCAAGACCGCTGCGACGCTGACCGGAAAGGCATCCCGCGGCCGTATGCTTATCGAGGACAAGAGCGTCAAGATCCCGCTGACCATTCTCTGCGGTCTCGCCGCGGCTTTTGTTATCCTCATGTACCTGTGCGTGCCCATCGGCGCGTTTTTCCCCACCTGGGGCTACAAGTTCTTCCCGCTTACGGGCAAGTGGTTTAAGCTGATCTTCACGCGCTACCACGGATTCCAGGCGTTCTGGGATTCCTTCCGCCTGAGTCTGATCTCTGCTCCCATCACGGCGTTACTCAGCATGATCATCTCCTACCTCGTCGTGAAGAGGAACTTCAAGTCCAAAGGCTTCATTGAGGCGGTGTCCATGCTCGCCATGGCCGTGCCCGGCACGGTGCTTGGTGTCGGCTACATCCGCGGTTTCTCTGCGGGCGTGTTCCGCACCGGCTTCCTGCAGGGCCTCTACGGAACCGGTCTCGTTCTCATCATCGTTTTTGTCGTGCGTTCGCTGCCGACCGGCACGCGCAGCGGTATTTCCGCCCTGCGCCAGATCGACAAGTCCATTGAGGAATCTGCCTACGACATGGGCGCGAACAGCTTCAAGGTCTTTATGACTGTCACGCTGCCGCTCATCAAGGATTCCTTCCTCTCCGGCCTTGTGACGGCGTTCGTTCGCTCTATCACCGCAATTTCCGCCATCATTCTGCTCGTGACACCGCAGTTCCTGCTCATCACGGTGCAGATCAACGAGTTTGCCGAAAAAGGCTCCTACAGTCTTGCCTGCGCGTTTGCAACGATCCTGATTGTTATTACCTACGGCGCGGTGCTGCTGATGGATCTCTTTATGAAGCGTTTCGGCACCAGCAAAAAAATGAAGGAGGATTAAGCCATGGATAAGATCAAAAAAGGCGTTTGCCTCGACCATATCTCCAAAATCTATCAGGACCCCAAGACCGGCAAGGACTTCTATGCCGTCAAGGACACCTCTTTGACTATTGAACCCGGCTCCTTCGTGACCCTGCTCGGTCCCTCCGGCTGCGGCAAGACCACGACACTGCGTATGATTGCAGGCTTCGAGAGCCCTGATGAGGGTGAGATCTACCTCGGTGACGAGCCGATCAACACACTCACGCCGAATAAGCGCGACACCGCGATGGTGTTCCAGTCCTACGCCCTGCTGCCGCACTACAATGTGTTCGACAACGTTGCCTATGGCCTGAAGCTGCGCAAGGTGCCGAAGGAAGAAATTCACGACCGTGTCATGCACATTCTCGATCTCGTTGAACTTACCGGTATGGAAGGCCGTATGACCAATCAACTCTCTGGCGGTCAGCAGCAGCGCGTGGCGCTTGCCCGCGCACTGGTCATCGAGCCGAGTGTGCTGCTCTTCGACGAGCCGCTGTCAAACCTCGACGCGAAGCTGCGTGTCTCCATGCGTACGGAAATTCGACGCATCCAGCAGGAGGTCGGCATCACCGCCATCTACGTTACGCACGACCAAAGCGAGGCCATGGCACTATCCGACCAGATCATCATTATGAACAAGGGCGTTGTCGCCCAGATCGGCACGCCACAGGAAATCTATTACCACCCTGTCAATGAGTTTGTTGCCGACTTCATCGGCGAGGCAAACTTCCTGCGCGGGAAGCTGACCGGCGTGGAAAACGGTCTTGCTGCACTGGATATCGAGGGGGAGCGCCTTACTGTCGCCGCCCGCGAGGGCATGACGGTCGGCGAGGAGCATACCGTTGTTCTGCGTCCTGAGTCTGCGATGCTCTCCGATGGGGGCGGTCTGCCCTGCACGGTGGAACTCTCGTGCTTCATGGGTTCGTACCAGAACTACCATGTCCGCGTGGGCAACACTATGGTTAAGCTCGCCGAGAACGACCCGCGCAACAAGCGCATTTACCGCGTGGGTGAGAAGTGTTACCTGACCTTTGCACCCGACGCCGTACACGTTCTGTAAAATCTTTTATCGTCATAAGAGAGGTTCGCTTTCTGCGAATCTCTCTTTTTTTGACCGCCGCCGGATTCCCGATTGCAAACGGCGCGGTTTCCTGCTAAAATAAAAGAAAAACAACGAGATCGGGGGGATCGTATGCGCCGTATTTTGCCGCTGCTCCTTGTCGTGCTGCTGCTCACGGGCTGCGGCTCTGCCGGCATGCAGGACGTTTCTTCCTTCGCGCCCGCGCAGAGCGAGCGGCTGGTCATCTTCACCTCCCACAAGGAGAAGGTCTACCGACCCGTTATCGAGGAGTTTGAGTACCGGACGGGCGTGTGGGTGGAGATCGAAACGGGCGGAACGGCGACGCTCCTTGAACGCATCGCCGCAGGGGAAAGCGGCTGCGACCTGATGTTCGGCGGCGGCGCGGACAGCCTGAGCGCCTATGCGGATTGCTTTGTGCCCTACGTCAGCCCCAATGCGGCGGATATCGAGCCGGAGTATGCGTCGTCGGACGGCGCGTGGACGCCCTTTTCGCTGGTTCCCATCGTTTTGATCTATAACCCCAAGCTCGTGCGGCAGAACCTGCCGACGGGCTGGGTGAGCCTGCTTGATGAGTCCTGGAGGGGACGCATCGCCTTTGCCGACCCTGCCGTTTCGGGGTCGAGCTACACTGCGCTGTGCACGCTTTTGCAGGTCCTCGGCGGTGACGGGGAAACGACACTTGCCGCCTTTTACCGCAATCTGGACGGCCGCCTTATCGCGGACAGCGGCGATGTGGTCACTGCTGTGGCGGACGGCAGCTGTTATATCGGCGTCACATTGGAGGAGAACGCCTGCAAGGCGATCGATGAGGGGCTGGATGTTGCCATCGTCTATCCTGCCGAGGGGACGAGCATTCTGCCCGACGGTGCGGCTGTTGTCAGGGATTGTGCGCACGAGGAGAACGCCCGGCGCTTTCTTGACTTCCTTCTTTTGCCGGAAACGCAGGAGAGTCTGGCGTCGGAGCTCGGACGCCGCAGCGTCAGCGCGGACGCCATATCCGCTTTGCCGGAGATCACCGCTGTTCCCTATGACTTTGACCGTGCGCTCCGCGAACGGCAGATTCTGCTGAAGGCGTGGCACGCGCTGAGCGGGGAGGGAGAGACATGAGGGCATGGATCGCGCGCTCTTTCCGCAACCGTATATTTATCACCGTGCTTCTCGTTGCGCTTGTTCCACTGCTGCTGTGCGACCTGCTGATGACGCAGCTGATGATCGAGCGCAGCGAGCAGACGCTCCGCCGGGAGGCGCAGACGGAATCCGCCGTGCTCGGCGAGCAGCTGGACGCCCTGCTCGGACGCTGCACGGAAACAACGCAGAGCCTTGCCGAAAGCACCGTCACGCGCAGCGCACTGCGCCGCGGCGGAGACGATTCCCGTACGCTTTACCAGCTTTTGCACCGCAGCCGTCTGGAACTCCGCGGTGCTGCCGATTTTGAAATTTACGACGCAGACGGACAGTGTCTCTACACCACTGCCGCCGTTGCACCCGCGCCCCGCAGCATCGGATGGGGGGTGCTCTGCGCGGCACGGCAGTCCGGCGACGCACTGTGTGCCGAGGATGCCGGCCTGACCGGAGCCGGTGCCGTTACCGCAAGCGGCGGCGGGATTCTCGGCTATGTCGTGTTCCGCATGGAACGTACACAGCTCGACGCCTTTTTTGCACCGCGCCTCGGCGGCGCGGACGAGGCGATGCTCGTCGATCGCACATGGCGAATGGCCTATGCCACGCAGCCTCTGCGTGCGGAGGAAACACTTGCTGTTCTGCGCGAGCAGCTTCTCTCCGGTCATGCACTTACCGGCGGCGGAGAGGACAACAGCTACTATGTCCGCCGTTGTGACTCGTCCGGCTTTTCGCTGATTCTGCGGCAGCCGCGCACGTTCACCGTGCAGGCAGTCCGCTCCATCTACTTTGTCGCCGGCGTCATGGGTGCGCTGTGCCTTGTGCTGTGCCTTGTGTGCGCGTGGTGGCTCAGCCGCCGTCTTTCCGGGCCGGTGGACGAGCTGGACAGCGCCATGCGCCGCGTCGAGGGCGGCGACTATGATGTGCGTATCGAGAGCACACGTCAGGATGAGATGGGCCGCCTTGCCGCGAGCTTTGACCGCATGACAGGAGAGTACGGTCAGAATCTCAAACGCAGCGTCCGGCACGAGCGCGAACTGAACGAAACGCGATTGCGTATGCTGCAATCCCAGCTCAATCCGCACTTCCTCTACAACACGCTCGACTGCATGAAGTGGCTCGGCGTGACGAACGGCGCGACGCAGGTGGCGACGCTTGCCACCGACCTCGCGGCGCTTCTGCGCGCAGGCATCTCCGGCAGCGAATATATCCTGCTGGAAGAAGAACTCGAACTCATCGAGCGCTACCTCGACATTCAGGAGGTCCGCTTCGGCGACCGCTTCGTCTGCGAGATCGACGTGGACGAGCGGTTCCGGCTGTGCATCGTGCCCAAGCTCATTTTGCAGCCGCTTGTGGAGAATGCGATCATCCACGGTGTCGCTGACAGCGATGAGGGCTTCATCAAGCTTTGGGCGGAAGCCGACGGCGGCGACTTGCTGCTTAAGGTCTCCGACAACGGCAGCGGTATTCCGGAGGACGTGCTGCGCTGCCTCAACAGCCATGAGACCATTCCGGGGGGACACCTGGGACTGAACAATGTGGACCGTATTATGCGCCTTTCCTATGGCGATTCCTACGGTCTGAGCGCCTATCCCATTGCCGGCGGCGGCAGCTGTGTGCAGCTGCGTCTGCCGATGCAGAAAGGAGACGACGATGCTCAAAGTTCTGATCGTTGACGATGAGACCGTGGTGCGCCGCGGCATCGTGCTCGGCATCGACTGGGCCTCACTCGGCTGCGCTGTGGTCGGGGAGGCTGCCAACGGCGAGGAAGGCCTTGCCGCCGCCGAGCGTTACCGCCCCAATCTTATCATCACTGACGTTCGTATGCCGCGCATGGACGGCATCGAGATGATGGAGCAGCTGCGTCAGCGCGGCTGCACGGCGCACATCATCGTCCTCACTGCCTACAACGACTTTGACTACGCCCGCTCGGCGCTGCGCTTCGGTGCGGTAGATTATCTTTTAAAGCCCTTCCGCGATCAGGAACTGGTTGCCGCGATCGAGCGTGCGCACGAAAAGGACGAGGCGATTTCCGCCCGCGGCGCACAGGATGACCTGCTCACACTGCCTAAGGGGGACAAGAGCAAATACGTTCTCCAGACGCTTGAATACATTGCCGAACATTACGCCGACGCCGACATCAATATCACGACCATTGCCCGTTCCATCGGCATCAGCGAGGGGCATCTGAGCCACGTGTTCAAGAAAGAGACGAGCTACACTACCCTCGACTATCTCACGCAG
>PITX01000315.1 GCA_017577345.1 Clostridiales bacterium | reverse complement strand
GTACTGACCTGATAGATTTTTGCAAGTGCACACAGGATCTCCGGCGGGAGCATTCTGGAGCCGCTTTCATAATAGGCATAGGCTCTCTGCCCTATCCCGAGCATCTGTGCGACCTGCGATTGGGTCAAGTCTCGGTCTTCTCTCAGATCGCGGATTCTTTGATAACGCATTTTTCATCACCAAGGAAATCATATCAAGAACAATTTGGTCTATTTACATTTTGACCACTTTGTTCTAAAATGTTCTTAAGAGGTGAAATAATGAACTACCAAAAAATGTATTTGATTTTATTTAATGCAATTACCGATGCTCTGAACGAGATGACACATTTGAATTATGGAAATGCTGCCGAAACTCTTCAGCAGGCTCAAATCAAAGCGGAAGCGGTTTTTATTGACGGCGATGAAAGAATACGGGGAGGGGAACCCCCCTCCCCGTATGGAAATTTGCTTACAGAGCCTTCAACAGGCCGGTAGCCTCGTTGAATTCGTTGATGAGCTCGTCCATTTCCTTTGCCTGTGCATGGACAGCATCCCAGGTGCCCTTGGTGTCATACCACAGAGCGTTCAGCTCCTTCACATCACGAGCCTGCTGCTCCACCCAAGTATAGTACTTGAGGTTATGGACACGGTGACGATCCTCATAGGTCAGCTCGATCAGGTTGTCGGTCTTGAGACCGAGCATATGCAGATTGTGATTCAGCGCAGCACCGTGGATGTCGTATGCACCGTGCATCTCATCCAGCTCGTTGATACGGGACTGATACATCACGGCAGAGTCCGTCAGAACGGTCATGAGAACATCATGCTCGGTCAGCTCGTAGTACTTTGCCATCTTGATGCAGCACAGCAGGTTTGCAATGCCGGAGATGCCGAGCCAGCTCAGCTTCTCGACCAGCTCGGGGCACAGACCCAGTACTTCACGCAGGTACTTCTTGCCGTCTTCCTTGTTGAACAGGCGGAGCAGACGCTGGGAATCCTCGTCGTCGATCGCGATCGCCATGTCGGTGTTCTTCACATTGTGGATCCAAGGCACATGCTTGTCACCGATGCCTTCAATGCGGTGACCGCCGAAGCCGTTGCGGACGATGGTCGGGCACTGCAGAGCTTCGCCGACAGCGATCTTTGCAGTGGGATAGCGATCCTTCAGGTAGTCACCGGCGGACATGGTGCCGGCAGAACCGGAGGTAAATGCAGCACCGAAGAGCTGATCGCCTTCGCGCTTGATGGACTCATAAACAGTTGCCAGAGCTTCGCCGGTGACATTATAGTGCCATACGGGGTTGCCCATTTCTTCGAACTGGTTGAAGATCATCATGGACGGATCCTTCTTCAGCTCCCAGGTCTTATCGAAGATTTCCTTAACATTGGACTCACAGCCCGGCGTTGCGATGACCTGACCTGCGATGGACTTCAGCCAGTCAAAACGCTCCTTGGACATTTCTTCGGGCAGGATGGCGACGGAGTCGCAGGCCAGCAGCTTGGAGTTGAAAGCACCGCCGCGGCAGTAGTTGCCGGTGGAGGGCCATACAGCATGATGATAGGTCGCATCAAACTGACCGGTCACGAGACGCGGGACCAGGCAGCCGAAGGAAGCACCGACCTTATGGCAGCCGGTCGGGAACCACTTGCCTGCCATGGCAACGATGCGGCAGGGTACGCCGGTGAGTTCAGACGGGAACTCAATGTAGTTCGGAGTCTTCTGATACAGACCGCCGAACTCCTTCGGCTCGTTCTTCCATGTGATACGGAAGAGGTTCAGCGGGTTCACATCCCACAGACCGACAT
>PITX01000314.1 GCA_017577345.1 Clostridiales bacterium | reverse complement strand
TTTCGACACGCTGACAGGCTGTCAAAAAGTACGGAAGACAAGCAACTCTCACTCGTCGGCGTACATAGGTACGGTAGAGTGAGAGTTGCGCAGTAAGTCAAAATCCTTGCGAAAGCAAGCATTATTCCGGTTGAAAAGTTTGGAATACTATGAATTTTGCAAAATACAAAATCACTGCATCACGCCAAAAAAGTTTGAATGATTTTGACGGTTACGGACTTTTTTGACAGTCTGTCAAGGCTTCCGCTTTTTGCGAAAGCCTTGTTTTTTATTTTTTGGCTGCGCTGCGAACTATTTACAGACCGTAACTCTTGACTTCTGTTCTGAAATGTGGCACACTATTTTTGAAGGAGGTGGCGTTATGCCCGCTATGGAATGGATCTGGCTTGCAGCCCTTGTGCTGTTTGCCGTTTTGGAAGCATCCACCAGTGCGCTGGTCTCCGTCTGGTTCATCGGCGGCGCACTGACCGCCATGATCACCGCCCTGCTCGGTGCACCGATCTGGCTTCAGCTTGTTCTGTTTTTTGCCGTATCTGCCGCACTGCTTCTGCTGCTGCGTCCGATTGCGCGAAAATATCTGACATCCCACACCGTCCCGACCAATGTCAGCAGTAACCTCGGCAAGACCGCCGTCGTCACCGCCGCGATCGACAATCTCCGCGGCATCGGTGCCGTCAAGATCGGCGGCGTGGAATGGTCGGCAAGAAGTGCCGACGACAGTCGTATCGAAAAAGACACCGTTGTGCGTGTCACAAAAATCGAAGGTGTCAAGGTCTATGTAGAGCTTGTGAAGGAGGAAGTAACATGAGTGAGTTTTTCAGCGAAAATTCCGGCATTATTCTGATCGTTTTTGCCGCGGTCATCCTGTTCATCATTCTGATCAAAAATATTTCCATCGTCCAGCAGTCGCGTGCCTATGTCATTGAGCGGCTGGGTGCATTTTCCACTGTGTGGGAGGTCGGCATCCACTTTAAGATCCCTTTTATTGAGCGCATTGCAAAGCGCGTCAGCCTCAAGGAGCAGGTGCTCGACTATCCGCCTCAGCCCGTTATCACCAAGGACAATGTCACCATGCAGATCGACACCGTGGTCTATTTTCAGATCACCGACCCGAAGCTCTACACCTACGGTGTCGAATACCCCATGATGGCAATGGAAAATCTGACTGCGACTACCCTGCGTAACATCATCGGCGACCTGGAGCTCGACCAGACGCTGACCTCGCGTGACCTCATCAACACGAATATGCGCTCCATTCTGGATGAAGCGACTGACCCGTGGGGCATCAAGGTCACGCGTGTGGAGCTCAAGAACATTCTGCCGCCGCAGGATATTCAGAACTCCATGGAAAAGCAGATGAAGGCAGAGCGTGACCGCCGTCAGGCGATCCTGCAGGCCGAGGGTACAAAGCATTCCCAGATCCTCGTTGCCGAGGGTGAAAAGGAGTCCGCTATTCTCCGCGCCGATGCGGAAAAGCAGGCCGCCATCCTCAGAGCGCAGGGTCAGGCAGAGGCGATCCTCGCCGTGCAGAAGGCTACGGCGGAAGCGATGCAGATGCTGAACGAAGCCTGTCCGAACGACCAGGTCATCAAGCTCAAGGCACTCGAAGCCATGCAGAAGATCGCAGACGGTCAGGCAACAAAGATCATCATTCCGTCCGAAATTCAGGGGCTTGCCGGTCTCGCGACCGGACTGGTGGAGAGCGCGAAAAAATGATTAAGAAAACCTCCGAGCGCAACCGCTTTCTGACGCTTACGCTCGGCATCACGCTTGGGATCGCAGTCGTGCAGACTCTTATAT
>PITX01000313.1 GCA_017577345.1 Clostridiales bacterium | reverse complement strand
GTATGCCTGCATCATCAGCGGCACATTGCTCGATTTCATGGAAACACAGGTGTCATAGAAGCCGAACTTTTCCAGCAGGGCGATATGAGAAAACGCGCTTTCCACCAGTGCCTCCGGGGTCGGATGACCGTACTTTTCCAACAGCTTTTTATCCAGTGAGCCGCCGTTGACACCGATACGAATCGGGATATGATGCATTTTGCAGCAATCCACGACCGCCTTTACGCGGTCTTCTCCGCCGATATTGCCCGGATTGATGCGGATCTTTGCCGCACCGCCCTCTGCGGCGGCAATAGCAAGCCGGTAGTCAAAGTGAATATCGGCAACCAGAGGTAAGGGCGATCTCTGCGCGATCCTTGCAAAGGCCTCAGCCGCCTCCTCGTCCAGCACGGAAAGGCGCACGATCTCACAACCTGCGTCCTTCAGCTCCGCGATCTGTGCAAGGCAGCCCTCCACATCCGTATTGGGTCTGTTCAGCATGGATTGAATGGAAACGGGTGCGCCGCCGCCGATCTTCACGCCGCCGACGGAAATCTGTCTTGTCATTTCAGCCTCCGAAAATCTGGAAAATATCCTTAAATGTGATCACTGCCATAAACGCAAGCAGAAGGATCATAAAGCCTGCGTGCAGATAGCCCTCATACTTGGGATTGAGCTTGCGGCGTGTGATTTTCTCGATCGCCGCCGTCAGAAGCAGGCAGACGATGCGTCCGCCGTCCAGTGCCGGAATGGGCAGAAGATTCATCACCGCAAGGTTGATCGCAATAAACGCGAACAGGTTGAGCACATTCAGAATACCGATGCCGACCGTCTCGGACTGCGTTCCCTGCTCGGCAACAACGGAGACGATACCGACAGGTCCGGACATGTCCTTGATGCCCGCTCTGCCGGTGAATAGATCACCGAGGCTCAACCGTACCAGCCGCACGAAGTCCATGCACTGATTCCATGTGTACGACAGCACGCTTCCGATACTCCGCTCGCGGATATCGGTGGAAAAGCCGTACCGTGCCGTGCCGTTTTCGTCAATATAATCCCGCTGCAGCGGTACATCCGTCAGCTTGAGCTTCTCGCCGTTTCGCAAGACGGTCAGATCGTGCTTTCCGTCCGTATCGCGGTCGAGGAGCATCGTGATGTCCCCCTGGATATACACGCGTTCGCCGTCAATGACGCAGATCTCGTCACCGACCTGTAAGCCCTGTGCATTGGCAAAGGGGCGGTCGGGCACGATCTCCGTCACGGTCTTCCCGGGGATGATCTGCCATGCAAAGGTGACCAGCAGAGCCATGATCAATAGCCCTGTCAGAAAGTTCATTGCCGAGCCTGCCGCAAGAATGATCAGCCGCTTCCATATTTTCGCGTTGGTAAAAGCGCGGGGATTATCACTGTCCCCGTCCTCGCCCTCCATGGCGCAGTAGCCGCCGATCGGGATACAGCGCAGGGCATAGAGCGTCTCACCTCTCTGCTTTTTCCAAAGCGCGGGACCCATGAACAGGGAAAACTCGTTAACCTGCACGCCTGAAAGCTTTGCCGTGAAGAAGTGTCCGAATTCATGGACAAGGATCAGCACGCCAAAGAGCAATATGGAAAGGAGAATATAGAAAACGGTCAATTTTTGCACCTCAAATCATTTTTTTCAACTGCTTCTCTCGCAGCGCGATCCGCCTTCAAAATCTCCGTAAGGTCGGGTCGTTCGGTAAAGGGAACGGTATCCATCGCGTGCCTGACAAGGTGCGGGATGTCGTAGAAGCCGATCTCATCCTTCAAATATTTTGCAACCGCCGCCTCGTTTGCACCGTTCAGCAC
>PITX01000312.1 GCA_017577345.1 Clostridiales bacterium | reverse complement strand
CGGTACCCGAAAAAATCTTCGTGCGTATTCCGCCCTCGATTTTTTCGACCGCTGCCACTCCTTTTTGCTCGCTGTTTCCGCCACTGGCGGCGCTCGCAAACGTCCTATCTTCCGAACTTTTTGACAGCCTGTCAGCGTGTCGAAAAGGGTTTTTCGACACGCTGAAATTTACTGCCGCGCAAAAAAGCGCGGCAGTAAATTTCTACTTGTTCAGTTCCTTTGCCGCCGCTTCGCGCTCACGGCAGATCTGCGACCAGTTCGGCAGCGTTTTCATAAGCTCGGAAAAATTCTGCATTGCGCCCGGAATGTCGATCTTCTGCGGACAGATCTCCGCGCAGGCACCGCAGCCAATACACGCCGTGGGAAGCTGTTCCTCCTTTAGGCTGTCCAGCCGCATACCCACAGTAAAGTTGGGTGCGAATTTCGCGTCATTGTAAGAAGCAAGGAGCATCGGGATATCCAACCCCATCGGGCAGCCGTCGCAGCAGTAGCGGCATGCGGTACAGGGCACGCAGTGCGTCAGTCCGTCTGCAATACCGGCAAGTGCCCGCTGTTCTTCGGCACTGAGTGGTTTTTCCTCGCTGCAGGTGCAGACATTCTCCTGCATCTGCCGCAGATCGGACATGCCGCTCAGGATGACCTTGACCTGCGGCAGACCCATCAGCCAGCGGAAGCACCATGCAGCAGGGCTTTCCTCCGGACGCAAGCTGCGCAATACCTCTTCACCTGCCTGCGGCAGGGTTGCCAGTTTGCCGCCGCGTACCGGCTCCATGACCCAAATTGGGATATTCCGCTCGGTCAGGATCTGCACCTTCGTTTCGGCATCCTGCAGAGTCCAATCCAGATAGTTGAGCTGGATCTGGCAGAATTCCATCAAATCACCGTAGCGGTCAAGGAACTCGCGCAGATTTTCAATGCCGGCATGACTGGAAAAGCCGAGGTGACGGATGCGCCCGCGCTTTTTTTGCTCCGCAAAGTAGTCGATAATCCCCCACTTCGGGTCGGTATAGGCCCCGTAGGATCTCTCGCAGACATTGTGCAGGAGATAAAAGTCAAAATACTCCACGCCGCACTTTTTGAGCTGTTCTTCAAAAATCGCCGCAGGGTCGTAGGAGTCGCTGATCTGATGACCGGGGTATTTGTCGGCAAGATAATAGCTTTCCCGTGGGAACGCCTGCAAAGCCTTGCCGATGGCAAGCTCCGATTTTCCGCCGTGATAGGGATAGGCAGTATCGAAATAGTTGACGCCGTTTGCCATTGCGAAGCGCACCATTTCATCGGTCTTTTCCTCGTCAATGGAGCCGTCCTCCTTCGTCGGCAGACGCATCGTGCCGAAGCCGAGCTTCGACAGCTTCAGGTCTTGAAAATCAGAATACAGCATGATAATCCTCCTGTTTCAGTGATGATATATCGTTTTGTCCAGTGCAAAAACACGCGGACTGAATTCCCCCACAGGGACAGAAGCAAAGGTCTCGCGGTAGATCTCCATGCGGCTGTCGATCATGTCAATGAGCGACAGCAGCTCACTTTCCGCGCACTGCGGACGCACTGCCGCGCCGAATTCCGGCTCGCCGTGGTGGGAAAGAAGCATGTGCTGCAAAAGGACGGATTTTTCCTCGGGAATGTCCTTTTCCTTTGCGATTTCGGCGATTTCCTGTGCACCCATTGTCAGATGACCGAGAAGCTTTCCCTTGCGGGAATACTCCGTGACAAGACCGAGCTCCGAGAAAGAGAATTCCTCCTCCTTGGCAAAATCGTGCAGGAGCGTGCCTGCCAGAAGCAGATCGCGGTCAACTGTATCGGCATAGATCGCGGC
>PITX01000311.1 GCA_017577345.1 Clostridiales bacterium | reverse complement strand
TCCCTATACGGGTGAGGAGGTCGTAACGCGCGATTTCCTGCTCAATCAGCACCCGGACGGAATTATCAACATTGTGGACGCGACGAATATCGAGCGCAACCTCTACCTGACCCTGCAGCTTTTGGAGATGGATGTACCGCTGGTGCTTGCGCTGAACATGATGGATGAGGTGCGCGGCAACGGCGGCACGATCGATGTCAATAAGATGTCTGCGGAGCTGGGCGTACCCGTTGTGCCGATCTCTGCGGCGAAGAACGAGGGCATCACGGAGCTGATCGAATGCGCCGTACAGACGGCGAAGGCAAAACGCCGTCCGTTGCGTGTGGACTTCTGCGATGACGGTCCGGTGCACCGCTGTATCCATGCTGTTTCCCATCTGATCGAGGACCATGCGCAGGCGGCAGGCATGGCGAGACGCTTTGCCGCGACCAAGATGATCGAGGGCGATACGGACATCATCGAGCGCATGGCGATCGACCGCAACGAGCTGGAGCTGCTGGAGCACAGCATCGTGCAGATGGAGGACGAGGGCGGTCTGGATCGCAACGCCGCGATCGCCTCCATGCGCTATGACTATATTGAAAAGCTGTGCGATAAGGCGGTCGTCAAGTGCAGGCAGAGCAAGGAACATATCCGCTCCGTCCGCATTGACAGGGTGCTGACAAACAAATATGCCGCACTTCCGATCTTTGTCGGCATCATGCTGCTGATTTTCTGGCTGACCTTCGATGTGATCGGCTCATTTTTGCAGGATGCGCTGGCAGGAGGGATCGACAGGCTGTCGCTCCTTGTCGATCGGGGACTGAAAGCTTACGGGCTCAATCCGGTGGTACATAGCCTCATCATTGACGGCATTTTTGCAGGTCTGGGAAGCGTGGTCAGTTTCCTGCCGATCATTGTTGTCCTGTTCTTCTTCCTGTCTATTCTGGAGGACACGGGATATATGGCGCGTGTGGCATTCGTCATGGATAAGCTGCTGCGTAAGATCGGTCTGTCCGGACGCAGCTTTGTGCCGATGCTGATCGGCTTCGGCTGCACCGTTCCGGCAGTCATGGCAACAAGAACACTGCCGTCCTCCCGTGACCGCAGACTGACGATTTTGCTGACGCCGTTTATGAGCTGCTCGGCAAAAATTCCGATTTACGCTGTTTTTTCTGCGGCATTCTTCCCGCACTATGCCGCGCTGACGATGGTGCTGCTGTATTTCGGCGGCATGGTCGTCGGGATACTGGTATCCCTGCTGCTCAAGCGGACGCTGTTTCACGGCAAGCCTGTACCGTTCGTCATGGAGCTCCCGAACTATCGGATGCCCTCTGCAAAAAGCGTTGCCATGCTCCTGTGGGATAAGGCAAAGGACTTCCTGCAGCGTGCCTTTACCGTCATTTTTATTGCAACGCTGATCATCTGGTTCCTGCAGTCGTTCGATCCGCATCTGAACTTCGTTGCCGACAGCTCGCAGAGCCTTCTTGCATGGATCGGCAAGCTGCTGACCCCGATTTTTCTGCCGCTTGGCTTTGGCGACTGGCGCATTTCGACCGCGCTTGTCACGGGCTTTACGGCAAAGGAGGCGGTCGTCAGCACGCTCGGCATCCTGACCGGAACGGGCATGGAGAATCTCGGCGCAGGACTTGCGGGACTGTTTACAACGGCCTCCGCTGTCAGCTTTTTGGTCTTTACCCTGCTCTATACGCCCTGCGTTGCCGCAACTGCCGCCATCGGCAGAGAGCTCGGCGGCAGATGGCGCGGCGCATTGGTGTCCGTGTTTCAGTGCGTCATTGCATGGCTCGCTGCCGCGGTGATCTATCAGGCTGCTCTGCTGGTGTTCTGATATGGGGGGG
>PITX01000310.1 GCA_017577345.1 Clostridiales bacterium | reverse complement strand
CTATAGCAATCGTTGCTGCTGATACCGAAGAGCATGCAAGAGCAGCAGCAGAAGCTGTCAAGGTTGACATCGAAGAGCTCCCGGCATACATGAATGCTATGGATGCAAAAGCAGAAGATGCTATTGAAATCCATCCCGGAACTCCGAACGTCTTCTATGAGACGAACTGCATTAAGGGACCCGAGTTCGATTGGGACAGCGTTCCTGAGAATCAGATGGTCGATGCCAAGATCACTGCGATTGACGAAGAAAAGAAAAAGATCTCCCTCAGCATCCGTGCGCTGCTCGCCCCTGCTGCCGAAGAGGTTGCCGAGGAAGCCGCTCCCGTTGAGGAATAAGCAGAATTTTTAAAAAGGACAGGCTTATGCCTGTCCTTTTTTCTGCCGTTTTTTAAAATCTGCTTTGCAAGTCTGTCGTTTTGTGATATACTGACAAAAACATCTGCCGGGTATTGCGGCAGAACTGAAATGCACCTTATTTTTCATTTTACATAGGGGGAAAATGATCCATGGATTTTGCAGCTCTTTATCAGAAAAAACTGACTTCCGCATCCGAGGCCGTCAAGGTGGTCAAGTCCGGCGACTGGGTTGATTACGGCTGGTGCACCAACCATCCTTATACACTGGACAAAGCACTTGCCGGACGCAAGAATGAGCTTAAGGACGTTAAGGTTCGCGGCGGCGTGACGATGTGGATGCCCGCCATCTGCGCAGATGAGGATGCCGGTGAGCATTTTACCTGGCATTCCTGGCACTGCACCGGTGTGGATCGCAAGATCATCGGTAAGGGTATGGGCTATTTCTCTCCCATGCGTTACTCTGAGCTTCCGCGTTTCTACCGTGACGGCAATGTCAGCGTTGATGTCGCCATGATTCAGGTTACACCGATGGATAAGCACGGCAACTTCAGCTATGCGCTTGCATCCTCTCATCTTGCCGATATGCTCAGCGTGGCAAAGAAAGTCATTGTTGAAGTCAACACCAATATGCCGCTTGTTTACGGTCTGACCGGCTGCGAAATCAACATTGAAGATGTCGATATGGTCGTTGAGGGCGAAAATCCCCCCGTTGCCCAGCTCGGCGGCGGCGGTGAGCCGACCGAGGTCGATCGTGCTGTCGCGAATCTCGTTGTTCCGCAGATCCCCAACGGAGCCTGCCTCCAGCTTGGCATCGGTGGTATGCCGAACACCATCGGTTCTATGATCGCGCAGTCCGACCTCAAGGATCTTTCTGTTCACACGGAGATGTACGTGGACGGTTTCGTTGACATGGCTCTGGCAGGAAAGATCACGGGTAAGTACAAGAATATTGACAAGGGCCGTCAGGTGTATGCTTTCGCCGCCGGCACTCAGAAGCTTTACGACTATATGGATCATAATCCCTCTGTCATGGGTGCTCCGGTCGATTATACCAATGATGTCCATGTCATTTCTCAAATTGACAACTTTATTTCCATCAACAACGCGATCGACTGCGACCTCTTTGGTCAGGTCAACGCAGAATCCGCCGGAATCAAGCACATTTCCGGCACGGGCTGTCAGCTTGACTTCCTACTTGGCGCGTACCTTTCCAAGGGCGGCAAGAGCTTTATCTGCATGTCCTCCACCGTCACCGGTAAGGACGGCAGCGTAAAGAGCCGCATTGTTCCCACGCTTACCCCCGGTTCGATCTGCACTGACCCGCGCTCCTGCACGCATTATATCGTCACCGAGTATGGCATGGTCAATCTTAAGGGCCTTTCCACGTGGGAGCGCGCGGAGGCTTTGATCTCCATCGCACATCCCGATTTCCGCGAACAGTTGATTGCTGATGCAGAAAAAATGCATATCTGGCGCCGCTGCTACAAGT
>PITX01000309.1 GCA_017577345.1 Clostridiales bacterium | reverse complement strand
CTCTCCGGCGGTGAGCAGCAGATGCTCGCAGTCGGCCGTGGCCTGATGGCGCGCCCGAAGGTCCTGATGATGGATGAGCCGTCGCTCGGCCTCGCGCCCATCGTCGTCCAGGGCATCTTTGACATTATCCGTGAGATCAACCGTCAGGGTGTGACCATTCTGCTGATCGAGCAGAATGCCAACATGGCGCTCAAGATCGCGGACTATGCCTATGTCATGGAGACCGGACGCATCACGATGACCGGAACCGGCAGGGAGCTTCTGGAAAACGAAGCGGTCAAGGAAGCCTATCTTGGCAAGAAGAAATAATCATGCTATACTGTCGGTGGTGCAAACCACCGACAGTATTATTTAGGGGAGGGACGGCATGGCTTACGCAATTGCGGCGATCGCGGCATTGGCTGCCGGCGCTGTACAAACGGTAACGGGCTTTGGCGCGGCGGTCGTTCTGATGCTGGCGCTGCCGCGTATTTTCGGCGTGGTCACGGCCTCCGCGGTATCGACGTCGATCTGCGTTGCACTGTCGGGGATGCTTGCGTGGAAGCTCCGGCACAGAACAGACTTTAAGTTTATCGCCCTGCCGATCCTCGTGTTTTCCGCCTGCGGTGTTTTTGCCATCAATCTGATCAAATCAATGGATCTGCGCGCGGTCGGCGTGTCGTTCGGCGTATTTCTGCTGGCGCTGTCGGTGTATAACCTCGTTTTTTCGAAGAGAACGTCGCTTCGCCCGACGAGGACGGTGGTACTTGTGTGCAGTGCAGTCTCCGGCATCTTTTCGGGACTGTTCAGCATCGGAGGGCCGATGATGGCGTTGTGCCTTGTTCCCTGCGCGGAAGATCATGACGAGTATGTCGGCAATATGCAGACGCTCTTTGTGGTGACGAACATTGTCAATATCATTACACGCACGGCAAACGGGCTCTATACGTTTGACCTGCTGCCGTTCACGCTGGTGGGTGCGGTGTTTATTCTCATTGGCAAGGAGATTGGGTCACGACTTGTCAAACGTCTCAACACAGAGAGGATCAGGAAAGCCATTTATGTTCTTGTCGGCATTTCGGGCGCGATGACGCTGCTTGAAAACATTTGATAAAAAGTGAGGGTAGCTGCTATGGGAGAGCGCCGTTTTGTCAGCGAAAAAATCGAGAGGGAGCTGCTGGATTTTTACCGCAGCGCCATTCGCACGCGCAGCTATTCTGACGAGGAAAGTGAGATCGCACAGCTTGTCCTTGCGGAAATGAAGAGGCTTGGCTTTGATGAGGCTTATATCGACCGTGTGGGCAACGCAGTCGGCAGGGTCGGTACAGGTCGGAGAGTCATTCATTTTGATTCACACATGGATACCGTCCGCGCGGACGATGCCGAAAACTGGGCGGCACCGCCGTTCTCTGCGGAGATGGTGGACGGTATGGTCTACGGCCGCGGCTCGGTGGATATGAAAAGCGGATTGAGTGCGTCGGTCTATGCGGCGGCACTTGCCAAAAAAGAGGGACTGCTCAAGGAAAAAACGGTGTATGTCACGGCATCGGTGTGCGAGGAGTTCTGCGACGGTTCGTGCCTTACAAATTTTTATAACGACAGTGGCGTGAAGCCGGACTACTGCATTATTTGCGAGCCGTCCGACAATCAGATCACGCTCGGGCATACAGGAAAGGTACAGGCCCGTATCAAAACGCACGGCGTATCGGCGCACGCCTCTGCCCCGGAAAAAGGCATCAATGCCGTCTATGAGATGGCGGAGATCATCACGCGGGTGGATGCGCTGAACAAGGCACTGCGCGAGGGGAACGGCGGTACGATCGCGCTGTCAAGCATCTCCTGCGTGACAGCCTCGCTCAATGCGGTGC
>PITX01000308.1 GCA_017577345.1 Clostridiales bacterium | reverse complement strand
CATCTATGCAGACTGCCCTACGCAGGACTGCGTGCACCATGCCCCTGCTGATTCCGGTGCACCGATTGTCTGCCTTCCAAACCGCATGGTGATCATTTTTTCGTATGAACAGAAATATGATGCAATAATTGGTTAAGGAGAATAATATGGAACTGAAAACGGAACGACTGACGCTGAAACCGCTGTCGGACAGTGACCGCGATGCGATGAAGGAGCTTATGACGAACGAGACGATCAAAAAGACATTCATGATTCCCGATGCCTGCAGCGATGAGGCACTGGAAAAGATGTTCGCCGCACTGAAACGCCAGTCCAATTCAGACGACCATTATTTCAGAGGAATCTATCTGGACAATGCGCTGATCGGCTTTATCAATGATGTCGAGATAAAGGATAAAAGCATCGAGATCGGCTGGGCGGTGCATCCGAAGCACCACAACCGCGGATATGCGACCGAGGCGGCAAAGCGCGTGATCGAAGACCTGTTCTCTCTCGGCTACACGAAGGTCGTGGCAGGCGCATTCATAGAAAACCCGGCAAGCTTCAAGGTGATGGAAAAGCTCGGTATGAAGCCTAACGGTTTCAGCGAAAACATTGACTATCACGGAAGCCTGCACCGCTGTGACTACTACGAAATCACAAATTAAGGACAGGGACACCCCCGTGAACGGACGGTGTCCCTGTTTCTTAATAGGTACGCATATTGTTTGTAATCTCGTTAAATGCCTCTGCTGCCTGATGGGTGCATTGCGGAATCTTGGAAAAATCGGAGAGCGATACCATACCGACGACCCGGCTGTTGTCCTGCACCGGAAGTCTGCGTACTTTTTCTTTCGCCATGAGTGCGGAAACCTCGTCAATATTCTGCTGTGAGCTGACGGAAAAGACGCGCCGTGTCATGATCTCCGAAACCTTGACGCTCTGCGGGTCCTCCTCTGCCGCGACACAACGCAGAACGATATCGCGGTCTGTTACCATCCCGCGCAGCTTGCCGTCCTTTGTGCATACCGGAAGTGCACCGATATTATAATGGGACAGCAGTCTTGCTGCAACGGCTGCGCTTTCGTCCGGAGAAACGCTGATAATGCGCTTGCTCATGACTTCCTGAACTTTCATAATACTACCTCCTGAAAAATCAGCCTCTGCCGAACAAAGCCGGCAGAGGCATTTGTCATTTGGAAGTATGGGAAGGAACAGGCGATTCTATACCGTTATTTGCGAAAGCTTGCATCAATGGCTTCCGCAGCCTTCTTTCCTGCACCCATTGCAAGAATTACCGTGGCTGCACCTGTTACGGCGTCGCCGCCGGCATAGACACCCTCACGGGTCGTCATATTCTCTTCATTGACGATCAGACAACCTTTTTTGTTGGTTTCCAGACCGGGGGTTGTGGAACGAATGAGCGGGTTTGGAGATGTACCGAGCGCCATAATGACCGTATCGACCGGCAGATCAAACTCACTGCCCGGAATCTCAACAGGACGGCGTCTGCCGGAGGCATCCGGCTCACCAAGCTCCATGCGGATGCACTGCATCGCGCCGACACGGCCCTCACCGTTATCGAGAATTTTCACCGGATTGCAAAGTGTGCAGAGCTCTATTCCCTCTTCCTTTGCATGGTGCAGCTCTTCCAGTCGCGCAGGCATTTCATCCTCACCGCGGCGGTAGACGCTATAAACATGCTCTGCGCCGAGACGCTTGGCGCAGCTGGCGGCAGCCATCGCCACATTGCCGCCGCCGACGACGGCGACAGCCTTGGAAACGATGACCGGCGTATCGCTTTCGCTGTTGTAGGCTTTCATCAGGTTGATACGGGTCAGGTACTCATTTGCTGACATGACGCCCTTGAG
>PITX01000035.1 GCA_017577345.1 Clostridiales bacterium | reverse complement strand
GGCTTGTACAGCATTGCCTCGACAAGCAGGCACAGCGCAGCGCAAAGCCCGACATAGAAAAAGTTATAGATCGCGGAATAAAACCACGGACTGGTCATCGCCATACCGAGAAACCGCTCCGGCATATATTCTGCCCAGACGGTCGCGCCGACCACACTGACGACGATCCAGCGCACAAAGCAGCCGACCGCCGTACCGAGGAAAATGCCGCCCCTGACCTTGCGGAACAGACCTGCCGTGCCGATGACCGTGTAGGCGATCACATAATCGCCCAAAATCGACTGCCACGAGATCGCGAATGCGCCATCCAGCAAAAATTGCAGGCAGGAAAAAGCAAAGGCCGCCAAAAGACCTTTGCCGAAGCCCCAGCGGATGCAATAAATGAACAGCGGCAGCATCGCAAAGGTGACCGAGCCGCCGTTCGGCATCGACCACAGCTTCAGATAGCCCAGCACCTGTGCCAGTGCCACGAGGATCGCGCCCTCGCACAGTGCCTGCAGAGAACGATGAGATTTCTTCATAAGATCCCCCTCCGATAAAAAATTCCGCATGGCTAACCGTTCCCGGAAAGCATTGCGGAATTTCTTTCACATCTTTCCCTACGACGGTGTGAGCCGTATCAGGTTCGCGGGTCAGGGCGTCTGTTCGCCCAATCTCAGCCGGAAGCATCCGACTCCCCGAAGAAGGTTTCTCTATGCGGTTATGTTCAGTATACCTGCGGAAAAACAGTTTGTCAAGTATCCTGCGGTGTGGTATAATTGCCCTGTGTGATCAGCTCCAGCTTTTTCCGGCGCGGGAGCTGCTTGATCGCGTACTCGCGCTTTAACGCCTCGGACATACTTTCGCAGTCCTCGCGGTATACCGGCTCCAAAGGGCCTCTGCCGCGGGTATATTTGGCTCCTTTGCCGCTGCGGTGCTGCTCCAGTCGGCGCGGAAAATCATCTGTCATGCCCGTATAGAGCGTGCCGTCGGCACAGCGCAGGATATAAACGCACCACTGCTTCACTTTTCCACATCGATCGCGCAGCGTTCCGTGCGGATCTCCTTGCAGATCGCCGCGACCTTCAGATGGCGCGGATCGTTCTTGTAGCGTTCCACATCCGCAAGACTGTCAAATTCGCTGATCAGTACCGCATCATATGCGCCGCCCTCCACCGCGCTTTTGCGCACCGACATGGAGCGGATGCATTCGATCTGTCCGTCCAGTGCGGCAAGTCCCGTTAGAAATTCTTCCGCCTGCGCCTGCGTGCCCTCGCGGAATTTCCACATTACGATATGCTGTATCATGTTTCTTCCCTCCTCCCCGTTACCATACCGATTTTTCTGCGGAAAGTCAACACAGTTTCTTCACATTTTCCTCATCATTTGTTCGGATTTCCGATTTATAATCAAATCACCACCATACAGCCGGAGGTAATTTTATGAAATTTCGTACAATCATCACAGCATTTCTTGCGCTTGCGCTGACAGTCAGTCTTGCCGCCTGTGCAAAGACCGAGCCGGTCGAAACCACTGCCGCTCCGACGGAAAAGACGGAGCAGACGGAGGCGGAGATCATTGAGCTGACGCTTGCGGACGGAGAAATTCTCTGCAACAGCCCTGCCGTCTATACCGCACACGACATTCTTTACTATGAAGACGGTCACGACAGCACCTACGGGGAAGGCTCTGCCGAGGAAGCCCACACCGCTGAGGAAGCCGCCGCACATACGGTCGTGCATATCACTGCGCCCGGTACCTACCATGTCACGGGTGTTCTCAGCAAAGGACAGCTTCTGATCGACCTCGGTGACGGTGCAAAAACGGACGAGAATGCCCGCGTCACGCTGATTCTGGACGATGCGAGCATCAACTGCACTGTTGCTCCCGCCGTTCTGTTCTATAATGTATATGAATGCGCCGACAAGGAGACCTTTACCCTGACGCCCGATCTGACGGACGCAGGAGCCGTCGTCGTACTGCACAATGCCAGCAATATTTCCGGCTCCCATGTGGCAAAGATCTACAAAGACGGCTCAACCGACAAGCTGTATAAGTTTGACGGCGCATTCTATTCCAGGCAGTCCCTTCGCATCGAAGGAGACGGTATGCTGAACATCACCGCCGACAACGAAGGCCTTGACTCCGAGCTGCATCTGCAGATCGACAGCGGCAATATCAACATCGTTTCGCAGGATGACGGCATCAACACCAACGAGGACGGAATTTCGGTCACCACGCTCAATGGCGGCATTGTCACCGTTTCCGGCGGCAACGGCACCGAGGGTGACGGCATCGACTCCAACGGCGCACTGGTCATCAACGGCGGCACGCTCTATGCCTCTGCCAATCCGGAGACCGGGGACAGCGGGATCGACGCCGATCTCGGCATTTATCTCAACGGCGGCACGGTCATCGCCACCGGCTCGCGCAACGATGCGATTTCCGGCGACTCGAAGCAGACGCTGATGGATATGACCTTTGCACGGACCGTGAAAAAGGGAACCGTGCTTGCCCTCAGCGCAGAAAACGAGGAGATTTTCAGCTTCACCGCGGAGCGGGAATTCAGCGCACTGGTGCTTTCCGTACCGGAGCTGCAGCAGGATGTTCCCTACACGCTGACCGTGGACGGCAAGGTGCAGCAGCACGGCGGCGAGAAGGGCGATCAGCCCATGCCGCCTGACAGTCAGCAGCCAACGCCGCCTGACAAGCCTGATCGTGAGCCGCCCGCAGGACAGTTCACACCCTCCGACCTCGATCCCGGCAGTCAGCCGCCTGCCCCTCCCGACGGTTCCCGACCCACACTGCCCGATAACAGGCTTCCCGACAGCACGGCAGAAATCTCCAAAGAATTCACCGTGACCGCTGAAAATCACACCTTCTACAACATTTGTGAGGCGAAATGACCGTTGAAATCCCTGCACGGATGTGTTATTATGAGGGGACAAAACGAAAAAGGAGATACCAATGAACTTCAGAAAAATTACTGCGCTGCTTCTTGCCGCAGTCATGGTGCTCAGCCTGACCGCCTGTGGCAATACCCAGCCGTCCGAGCCCACCGAATCAACCGCTGCTGCCGAACCGACCACGCCGGTTAATGACGGCAGCGATGTCACCGCGCTGAGTAACTATTCCATCACCGAAGCCGCTCCCCATGATGCCGTCATGTCCGCTGTCATCGCCGTCGATGCAGACGGCAATCCCGCAATGACCAACAGCACGCTCCAGATGGCCTACTGGCTCGAATTCTTCAACTTCATGGCACAGTATGGCAGCTACGCAGCCTACTTCGGTCTCGACCCCAGTCTGCCGCTGTCCGAGCAGCCGTCCATGGCGGAAAACCGCTCCTGGGAGCAGTACTTCCTGGAAAGCGCGACGAAGGGCTATGCACAGCAGTACGCCCTCTACCGTGAGGCAGTTGCCGGCAACTACACCCTCACGGAGGAGGAGCAGGCTACCCTGGACGATATTCTCGACCCCAACGGCAGCATTGCACAGGGTGCTGCGGAGTCCGGCTTTGCCACTGCGGAGGAGTATCTGCAGGACACCTTCGGTCCCGGCGTTGACCTGCAGGACTATTACGATTATGTAGAAATCTATATCACCGGCAACTCCTACTATTCCTCTCTGATGGAGAAGGCAACAAAGGATGCCGAGGCTGCGGATGAAGCTGCGCTGAGTGCCTATTATGACGAACACGCAGAAACCTTTGCACAGAACAATGTGCAGAAAGTCAACAATGTCAGCGTCCGCCATATCCTGATCACGCCGGAGGGCGAGCAGGACCCCAATACCGGCGACTATCCCGAGGAAGCATGGACTGCCGCGCAGGAAGCTGCCAATGAGGTCTATGCACAGTGGCAGAACGATCCCACGGAGGACAACTTCGCCGCCCTTGCCAATGAGAAGTCTGCCGATCCCGGCTCCAACACCACCGGCGGTCTGTGTGAGGACTTCGACACCGCTACCATGGTCACGGAGTTCTCGGAATGGTCGTTTGACCCTGCCCGCGCCTACGGCGACAGCGGTATCGTCAAGACCAGCTACGGTTATCACATCATGTTCTTCGTCGGTCAGACCGAGACAAAGGGCTGGATGGAGCGTGTCCGTTCTCAGATGCCGCAGGAAGTGGCGAATGCACAGGTCGAGGAAATCGCCGCGAAATATCCGGTCGTGTTCGACTATACGCAGATGCGCGTGTTCGATGTCAGCACGCTGGCAGAGGTCCCGGAGGAAAGCACGGCTGTCCCCGAGGAAAGTGCTGTTATCCCGGAGGAAAGTACCGTATCAAACGGCTGATATAAAAAATGAGGCTGAAAACAGCCTCATTTTTATTATTCTGTTTCGCCGGTAAAGACGAGCTTCGCCTCGCCGGTCAGCGCTATTCCGACCGGCGTTCCCGGTGTTATGTCAACTTGAAGCGTGCCGCCCTCGTTCCGGAGCTTTACGCCCCTGCCGCCGACCAGTCCGCGCAGTGTCAGCGCCGCGGCCGTCGCGCCGTTGCCCGTGCCGCAGGCCAGCGTGAAATCCTCCACGCCGCGCTCATAGGTCAGAAGCCGTACCTCATTCTCACCAGTCAGGCAACAGAGATTGACATTTGCGCCGCGCGGAAACTCCGGCGCAAAACGCACAGACTGCGCCAGATGCTTTAGCTTCTCCCGATCCTGTTTCAGATCGGTGACGATCACCGCATGGGGAATGCCGGGATCGCCGAGCTCCATGTAGTCGCAGGTCACGCCTGCCGCTATGGTCTGCAGACGGATATGCTCCGGCGAATTGAGCCGTACCTGATAGTGATCTTCGTCAATTCTCGTGCCGATCACCATGCCGGCAGGGGTCTCAATGCGCTGTGTCTGTCCCGAAAGCCCGAAATCGTGGCAGAATTTGCTGATGCAACGCGCCCCGTTGCCGCACATCTCCGCGGTCGAGCCGTCATTGTTATAAAACTGCATTTTGCAGTCGCCGCCCTGCATCGGGCGTTCTACCAGCATCAGTCCGTCCGCGCCGATGCCGAAATGACGGTCGCACAGCCGCTTTGCCAGCGTCGCGGCATCTGAAACCGTACGCTCGCGGCAGTCAAGCAGGATAAAATCGTTGCCCGTGCCGCAGTATTTATAAAACTTCATTGCGTCCCTCCTCCGCGGAGCGGTTTACATAACACAGCTTGCTTAAATGTAATGCAATTAGTTCCACTTTTCTACCTTGCCCAGTACATATGCCTGCATCTGCTCCCGGTCGATCACATCGGTATGCCGCACCGCCTTGCTTTGCAGCGTTGCAAGCCCCTGCGGAACGGGAACGCCGGTCATCTCGTGCAGACGCGCCATGATCTCAAATTCATCCCCGTCCGTATCGCCGCCGATGGCGGAAAGCACTGCTGCCGGGAATTTATACGGTGATGCCGTGGACAGCACAACCACGGGCGCATTGCTCCGGTAGCCCTCCGCGACCTTCCACGCCACCGCTGTGTGCGTGTCCATCAGATAGCCGTGCTCTTTCCAGACCCGACCGATCGTTTCCTTCGTCTGTGCATCGTCACAGCAGCCGAAGCCGAATTCTTCGTGCAGCTTCTCCCGCATTGCGGCGGGAACGGTATACGCACCGTCCTCGTTCAGATGACGCATATAGCCCGCGACCTCTTCCTCGTTTTCGCACAGCAGATACAGCAGGCGTTCCAGATTGCTCGAAACCAGAATATCCATGGACGGGGAAAGCGTCTTATAGAACGGTCTGCGGCGGTCATAGGTGCCGGTACGCAGGAAGTCCGTCAGAACATCGTTGCGGTTGGAGGCGCAGACCAGTCTGCCGACCGGAAGACCCATCCGCTTTGCAAGATACCCCGCCAGAATGTCGCCGAAGTTGCCCGTCGGCACCACATAATCCACCGCATCGCCCGTTTGGATGCGTCCGCTGTGCAGTAAGTCTGCATACGCCTTGAAATAGTAGACCACCTGCGGTGCCAGTCTGCCGATGTTGATGGAGTTGGCGGAGGACAGCCGTACACCGCAGTTCTTCGGTACACCGGCGGCAAAGATCTTCTTCACGCCCGTCTGCGTATCGTCAAAATTGCCGCGCACCGCGCAGACACAGACATTTTCACCCTCCTGCGTGACCATCTGTGCCTTCTGCACCTTGGAAACGCCCTCATCGGGGTAGAACACGATGATCTTCGTGCCCGGCACATCGCAGAAGCCTGCCAGTGCCGCCTTGCCGGTATCGCCGGAGGTCGCCGTGAGAATTAAAATCTCATCCGTCACGCCTTCCTGCGCTCTTGCCGCAGTAATGAGCTGCGGCAGCATCGACAGAGCAACATCCTTGAACGCCGAGGTCGGCCCGCGGAACAGCTCCAGCACATAGCGTTCGCCAACCTTTACAAGCGGTGTCAGCTCATCGGTCTCAAATTTCCCCGTATAGGCGCGCTGTACCAGCTCCGGCATCGCGTCAAAATCCGGCAGCAGTGCGCCGAGGATCTTCTCCGCCATGCCGAAGGTGTTCAGCGAAAGGGTCCCCTGCCAGTCAAAGCCGCCGAAATTCTTTATGATGAACAGACCGCCGTCATCGGCAAGTCCCTGCAAAACCGCAGCCGTCGAGCTTGCACTGACCGCCGCGCTTCTTGTACTCTGATACTTCATAGAAATCACCCTGTCTCCGTGCGCCGCGCTCCGGCACACATTATAATAGAATCTGCTGATTTTTGTGCTTGCGTTTTTCTTTCGTATATGATATACTGTTTTTCAAGAAAATGCAAGTGTTTTTCTACGACGGACACTTGCTCTTGAAAGAAGGCATTTCAGATGAAAAACAACGACAAAATGCGGATCGCTCTGCTGGGTCTCGGCACCGTCGGCTACGGCGTATACGACTTTATCCGCCGCCACGACGACATGGAGATCGCCTGCGCGATGAGTCTGGTCGTCCCCGAGGATGTCACCTGTCCGATCGTCAGAAACATCGAAGAAATCTACGAAGATGACAGCATCGACACCGTGGTCGAGGTCATCGGCGGTCTGCACCCGGCGTATGAATGGATCAGCGGCGCATTAAAGGCGGGCAAAAATGTCATCACCGCCAACAAGCTCCTCATCGCGAAGCATTACCGCGAGCTGGTTTCTCTGGCGAAGGAAAAGGGTGTTGCTCTGCGCTGCACCGCGGCGGCAGGCGGCGGCATTCCCTGGCTGACCAGTCTGAAACGCTGCGCCGATCAGGAACCGGTCATCCGCATCAGCGGTATCATGAACGGCACGACCAATTTTATTTTGGACACCATGCACCGCACCGGCGGCAGCTTTGAAAACGCGCTGAAGGAGGCACAGCGTCTCGGCTACGCCGAGGCCGATCCCGCCGACGACCTCAACGGCGCGGACATTCGCAGAAAGCTCGTCATCTCCTCCAACATCGGCTACGGCTGTGTGCTGGACGAGGATGAGGTCGCCGTCGAGGGCATTGAACGCATCACCGATGCCGATATTTCCGTCTTCCGCCGCATGGGTCGTGTGTGCAAGCTGATCGCCGCCTCCCGCAACCTGGAAAGCGGCATTGCCGCCTACATTGAGCCGGCGCTGATGCTACCATCCATGCCGGAATCCGCCATTCCGGAGAATTACAACCTGATTTCCCTGACCGGCAAGCACATCGGCAAGCAGAGCTTTTACGGGCAGGGCGCAGGTCGCTACCCCACTGCATATAATGTCCTGCAGGACTGTGTCGATGTCCTCGGCGGCGTGCGCAGCTTCTACACCGATCAGCTCAAGCCGGCGCATGTGGACAATTCCTCCATCATCCGCGCCTACTATGTCCGCACCGACGGTGTAGACAAGTGGCTGCAGAGCAAGGTGGATAAAATCCTCGACTGCGGCATCATCACCAAGCCCGTCCCCGTGCCCGAGATCCATTCCTGGGCAAAACAGCGCAGACTGACTGACCCCAACTGCTTCATCGCCTCTTTGCGGTAAGCGGTGTATATGATATAAGGAGTATCCCATGTTAAAAGCATTAAAATTCGGCGGCACCTCCATGGCGGACGCAAAACAGTATCAGAAGGTGCGCGACATCGTCCGCGCTGACCCCTCGCGCCGCGTGGTCGTCGTCTCCGCCGCCGGGAAACGGTTTTCCGACGACAACAAGATCACCGATCTGCTCTATCTGTGCCACGCACACATTCAGTACGGTGTTTCCTACGATGACATTTTCGACACCATCCGTGAACGCTACATCGGTATTCGGGACGCGCTGGGTCTGAAGACCGATCTGGAGAGCGAGTTTGACGCTCTGAAGCAGAAAATGGACAGCGGCATTTCCAGAGAAGAGCTGGTCTCCCGCGGCGAATATTTTTCTGCGCTGCTGATGGCGGAGTACTTGGGCTTCGACTTCATCGACGCGACAAAGTGGCTGTTCTTCCACTATGACGGAACGGTGGATCAGGAGAAGTCCTATCCGGCACTGCGCGCTCTCGTTACCGAAAAGGGCGCGGTCATTCCGGGCTTCTACGGTCTGATGCCCGACGGCAAGATCCGTACTCTGACCCGCGGCGGCTCCGACATCACCGGCGCATTGGCGGCGGCGGCACTGGACGCGGATGTGTATGAAAACTGGACGGATGTCTCCGGCATCCTGATGGCTGACCCGCGCATCGTCGATCATCCGAGGACGATCGAACGCGCCACCTACAGCGAGCTGCGTCAGCTTTCCTACAGTGGCGCACAGGTGCTGCACGAGATGACCGTTTTCCCCGTCCGCGAGAAGAATATCCCGCTGAATATCCGCAACACCAACGAGCCCGATCATCCCGGCACGCTGATCTCCGATGAGTTCAAGGAACAGCAGAACAATCCGCGCTTCATCACCGGCATCGCGGGCAAGAAGGATTTTTCGATCGTTACGATCTCAAAAAAGGGCATGGCAGGTGCGGTCGGCACCCTCCGCGCCATCGTGGAGATCTTTGAGGACAACACGATCCCCATCTGCTATACCCCGACCGGCATTGATGTGATCTCTCTCGTCGTGCCGAGTGAGAAGCTCACGCCGCATCTGTACACCGTCACCGATGAGCTGCGCACGAAAATTCATCCCGACAGCATCAAGGTCACGGACAATATCGCCATCGTCGCCGCTGTCGGCAGAAAAATGGCGTACCGTGCCGGTACCTCCGGCAAGATCTTCGCCGCCCTCGGCGAACAGGGCATCAACATCCGCATGATCTCACAGGGTCCGGACGAGCTGAACATCTTAGTCGGCGTGGACGAAAAGGATTACGCCGCCACCATCCGCGTTCTTTATGACGCATTTGTAAAGTGAGGCAAAAACATGAAAGAATATAAAGT
>PITX01000307.1 GCA_017577345.1 Clostridiales bacterium | reverse complement strand
AAGGATTTTGACTTACTGCGCAACCCGCGTCCTACCGTACCTATGTACGCCGACGGACGCGAGTTGCTTGTCTTCCGAACTTTTTGACAGCCTGTCAGCGTGTCGAAAAGGGTTTTTCGACACGCTGCACGGCGCGACCCATAGGCCGCGCCGTTTTTTGGTTGACATTGGGAATGTGGGGGACTATAATAATTATTTAGAGTAATATATTTTCCGGAGGAAATTTTATGCTGAAAAACACCGAAAAAACAATGGAAAAGATCGTCGCGCTGTGTAAAAACCGCGGCTTTGTCTTCGCTGGCTCCGAAATCTACGGCGGCCTTGCAAATACTTGGGACTACGGCCCTCTGGGCGCAGAGCTGAAAAACAACATCAAGCGCGCATGGTGGAATAAATTCGTCCAGAGCAATCCGTACAATGTCGGTCTGGATGCGGCAATTCTGATGAATCCGCAGACCTGGGTCGCATCGGGTCATCTGGGCGGATTCTCCGACCCCTTGATGGACTGCCGCGAATGCCACGAGCGCTTCCGTGCGGACAAGCTCATTGAGGACTACTGCGCGGAAAACGGCACGGAGCTTCCCAAGCCCATCGATGCGTTCTCTCAGGCGGAGATGAAGGCGTTCATTGAGGACAACAATATCTGCTGCCCGACCTGCGGCAAGCACAACTTCACCGACATCCGTCAGTTCAATCTGATGTTCAAGACCTTCCAGGGCGTCACCGAGGATGCGAAGAACACGGTCTATCTGCGCCCGGAGACGGCGCAGGGCATTTTCGTCAATTTCGTCAATGTCCAGCGCACGACCCGCCGCAAGCTGCCGTTCGGCATCGGTCAGATCGGCAAGTCCTTCCGCAATGAGATCACCCCGGGCAACTTTATCTTCCGCGTCCGCGAGTTCGAGCAGATGGAGCTGGAGTTCTTCTGCGAGCCGGGGAGCGATCTGGAATGGTTCGCCTACTGGCGCGGCTTCTGCAAGCAGTGGCTTCTGTCACTGGGCATCAAGGAAGAAAATCTGCGTCTGCGTGACCACGATCCGGAGGAGCTTTGCTTCTATTCCAAGGCAACGACCGATTTCGAGTTCCTGTTCCCGTTCGGCTGGGGCGAGCTGTGGGGCGTTGCAGACCGTACCGACTATGACCTGACGCAGCATCAGAACACCTCGGGCAAGGATCTGACTTACTACGATCAGGAAAAAAATCAGAGATACATCCCCTATGTCATCGAGCCGTCACTGGGCGTGGAGCGCAGCTTCCTTGCGTTCCTGGTCGATGCCTATGACGAGGAGGTCGTCGGGCAGGACAAGAACGGCAATGACGATGTGCGTGTGGTGCTGCATCTGCATCCGGCACTGGCACCGTTCAAGGCGGCGATCCTGCCGCTTTCCAAGAAGCTGTCTCCTGCCGCGGAGGAGATCTACCGTGACCTGCAGAAGGAATTCATGGTCGACTTTGACGACTCCGGCTCCATCGGCAAGCGGTATCGCCGCGAGGATGAGATCGGCACACCGTTCTGCATTACCGTGGACTTCGAGACCGTCGGCGATGAAAATACGCCTGCCGATCACGCTGTCACCGTCCGTGACCGTGACACCATGGAGCAGGTGCGTATCCCGATCGCCGAGCTGAAGAACTATCTGCGAGAAAAGCTGGTGTTTTAACGCATCATGAAGGGGAAAAAGCGCAGGAAAAAGAAATCGGCTCCGACGGAAGCGAAACCGATTGTGCGGTCTGTCAGGCGCGAAGCACTGCAAACAGCCGGACTGCTGCTTTTGTCTGCGGTAGTGCTGCTTTTCTGGTGCCTGCTGGTCGGAGCGAGCAGCTGTGACAAGGATATTTCGGCGCTGGGT
>PITX01000306.1 GCA_017577345.1 Clostridiales bacterium | reverse complement strand
CCGCACCGCAAAGGCGTTTGCCAACGAGGAGGTCGAATTCGAGAAATTCAACGAGGCAAACGAACGCTTCAAGGTCTCCAAGCGCGAATTCCACAAAGAGTTGGGCATCTTCTTCAGCTCGCAGGAATTCTTTATGTCCTTCCTCTCCGTTGCCGTCATTGCAGTCGGCGGCGCACTGACGATGAATGGCAGTATCGAAATGATCGACCTTTTGACCTTCAGCCTGTACATCAGCACCTTCACAGGCCCCGTCCGTAAGCTGGTCATGTTCGCAGAGATGTTTGCCAACGGCTTTGCCGGTCTGAGCCGCTTTGCCGAGCTGATGCGCACCGAGCCTGCCCTGCAGGATGCGCCCGATGCGCAGGAGCTAAAAAATGTCCGCGGCGAAATCACCGTAGACCATGTATCCTTTGCCTATGAGGATAATTCCGATGTGCTGCGCGACGCCTCTCTGACCGTTAAGCCCGGCGAAACGATTGCGATCGTCGGTCCCTCCGGCGGCGGAAAGAGCACCCTTTGCCGCCTTATTCCGCGCTTTTACGATGTGAGTGAAGGCAGCATTCGCATTGACGGTCTGGATGTGCGGCAAATCACGCAGAATTCTCTGCATCAGGCGATCGGTGTGGTGCAGCAGGATGTTTTCCTGTTTGCCGATACGATCGGCAACAATATCCGCTACGGCAAGCCCGATGCAACCATGGAGGAGATCATCGCTGCGGCAAAGCAAGCGGAAATCTACGATGACATCATGGAGATGCCGGACGGCTTCGATACCTATGTCGGCGAACGCGGTACGCTCCTTTCCGGCGGTCAGAAGCAGCGCGTTTCCATTGCACGGATCTTCCTGAAAAACCCGCCCATTCTGATTCTGGACGAGGCGACCAGTGCGCTTGACAGCGTGACAGAAGTAAAGATCCAGTCTGCGCTGGATGCACTGGCAGTCGGCAGAACGACCCTCATCATCGCCCACCGGCTTTCCACCATCCGCAACGCCTCACGCATTCTCGCCGTAGCAGACGGCAGGATCGTCGAGCAGGGCAGCCATGCCGAGCTGATGGCGCATGACGGGCTCTATGCAGAACTGTATCGCACGCAAAATCTAGGTGAAAAACATTGAAAATCTCTTGAAAAGTCTCTATATATAGTGTAATATGGATATATCATCACAAATATAGAAAAGTGAGGGATTTTTATGGCAGAGAAAAAGATAACAAGAGCGGAAAGCTCCGAAAAGAAAGCAAACCACACTGTAAAGCCCGCCTCCGCAGACGGTGCTGCAAAGCCCGCCGCTCCTGCGAAGGGTAAAAGCGGTGCACTCGGCTACCGGATCGGTGCCGCTGTGGCATGGCTTGCCGCCATTGCCTTTGAGGTCGTTGCAGTCCTCTTGCTGTTCGGCAAAATCGACTGGACCTTCATCTCCACCCTTGCGCTGGTCATCATTGCACTTGTCCTCGACCTCATCTGCGTGATCGTCGGCTCGCTGCTTTGGAAGAAATCCAACCTTTTGGACCCTGCCTCCGCAAAAAACAAGGTCAAATTCTGGCTTTGGAATAACATGGGGCTGATCGTCTGCGCTTTCGCGTTCATTCCCTTTGTCATCCTTGCGCTGACCAACAAGCAGGCCGATAAGAAGACGAAGACCGTAGCGGTCGTTGTTGCCATCATTGCCTGCCTCATCGGCGGTCTGTTCAGCTACGACTGGAATCCCATTTCCGCAGAGGAAAAGCAGGATGCCATCGAGGAATACAGCGATACGGATGTCTATTGGACGACCTTCGGCAGAGTGTATCACCTGACGCAGGACTGCAGCCACCTCAACCGCAGCGATGAACTGACGGTCGGCACGGTAGAGCAG
>PITX01000305.1 GCA_017577345.1 Clostridiales bacterium | reverse complement strand
GGCATAGATCGCGGCAAGGTCATCCGCGATTTTCAGCATGTTCCCCGTGTGCATCAGAAGCCCGTTCAAAAAGCTATGATGCACGCTTTTGGCCGCAGGAATGGAGCGAAATGCGTCCAGATGCCTACAGAGCATTTCCGTGCAGATCGTGTGGTAATCGTCATCGTGCAGGGAGCCCACCAGCTTTTCGACAGTGCGGAGCATCTCCTCCGCGTCGATCGGTGCAACCGGCACCAATGCCGAAAGGTCATATGTATCCGGCTCCTGCGCAAGACGGATGCGCTCTACAGAGAGCTGTGTTGTGCCGCGGAATTCCGAGACCGTGCCGCGTATCTTGACAACACTGCCCTCGTCTGCCGTGCCGATCGGACCGCCGTAGTTCCAGACCTTTGTTTCGATCGAGCCGCTGTTATCGGAAAGCACCGCGTTGAGGTACGGGTTGCCATTGGACGAGGTTTTCGCCGTTGCAGATCTCAGAAGATAAAAGCCCTCGACCGCGTCGCCGGGTACCATATCCATAATTCGTTTATCGTATTCCATCCGTATTCTCCTTATGCTCTGCCGCAGACCCAGTAATCCTGCGGCATCTGCTGAAATTTCAAAAGCTCCTCTCCGAATGTGGGGAAGCAGACAGATGTCCTGCCGCAGCCGGAAATCAGCGGGTCGATGCACCGCTTTTTTGCAGGGATCTGCCGCCATTCGCCGTCAGTCTCCGGCTGCGCTGCCGCCGTAATTTGCCGATAGCTGCGAAAAACCTGCAATCTCTGTGCAAATTCTGCATCCGCCTGCAGGCAGGCAAGCACCTCCGGCTCTGTGCGGTAGAGCTCCTGCTCTGTCAGAAGCCCTTTCTCAATGGCGGTGCCGAGCAGCTCTGCAAGCATCTGCATGGCATAGCGGTCTTCGTCCGAGACATAGACCTTGGAGCAGCGCAGTGCGCCGCGTGCAAATTGCAGTGCCTTCTCCCCGCTGCGGAACATCAGCTCCGGCGCACCTTCCTCGTTTTCACCGATCACGATATCGTCATACATTGCTTTCACGGTAAGCGCATCTGCAAAACCGAATTGCAGTAAATTGCCGATCGTATACTCCAGCCGGTCAGCGGAAAGACGCGGCGAATCATTATCCGCGATGGGATACATATGATAGTCGCACACATCTGCCGTTGTCAGCCCGAGCGACTCCAAAACCGCCCGAATTTCCGCAGAGCCGTCAATGAGCTCCGTTGTCCCGTCCTCCGTCGATTCCTGCGTCAGATGATCGCCGTGCAGAAAATCAACGACATGAGAAAACGCAGGTGTGGCAATATCGTGGAACAGCCCCGCCAATGCCTGCGCAGGCGATTCGGTAAAATGCCACACGATCAACCCGACGCCGAGGCTGTGGTCAAAACGCGAGTATTCCGTACAGCGGTCAAAGCGCGGAAACGAGGTGTATTCACAGCCGCAGTTCATGCCGACCCGCTTGAGCCGCCGCATCGGCGGTGTCTGCGCCGCCTTTTGCAGAAAATCCGGTATCTCCGGGTGATACATTGCAAAATCCTTCATGCTGCCTCACATTAGAGCAAGTGTCTGCCCGAAGTGCGGGCAGACACTGCAATTATTCTCAGCGAGTAACCGTGCCGGATGCCGTCACCTGCTCCAGCGGCACATCGCTGTAGGTGCCGCGGAAGTCCCAGGATACATCGACACTTGCCGTGCTGCCGGACATTTCCATAGAACAGCTTCCGATCAGGATCTTCGTTCTGCCGCCCTGCTGATAGATTACCTCATCACTGTCGATCGCCTTGGTAGTTCCGTCCATCGTGATCTTAATTCCGTCCTCACGGGAACCGACAAAGATGTTGAGGGTGTTCAGGGAC
>PITX01000304.1 GCA_017577345.1 Clostridiales bacterium | reverse complement strand
TTTCGACACGCTGACAGGCTGTCAAAAAGTACGGAAGACAAGCAACTCTCACTCGTCGGCGTACATAGGTACGGTAGAGTGAGAGTTGCGCAGTAAGTCAAAATCCTTGCGAAAGCAAGCATTATTCTGGTTGAAAAGTTCGGAATACTTTGGATTTTGAAAAATGCAAAATCTCTGCATCACGCCAAAAAAGTTTGACTGATTTTGACGGTTACGGACTTTTTTGACAGTCTGATTTGCACCGTCTCACTTTCTGAGACGGTGCAATTTTTTTCTTTCCCTATTCCCTTTTTTGTTCCGGCGTGATAAAATAGAAGTAACTTATTCAAGGAGATGGATGCCATGAAAAAGCTTCTCAAGGGCGGCACCGTAATTAACGCACACGGCAGGCAGATCGCCGATGTGCTGATCAACGGCGAAAAAATCGAAGCCGTTGCGCCGAATCTTTCCTGCGCAGACGCTCAGGTGATCAATGTCAGCGGAAAACTGCTGTTCCCGGGCTTTATTGACGCGCATACCCATTTTGATCTTGATGTCTGCAACACGACCACCGCAGACGATTTCTATACCGGCGGACGCAGTGCTCTGCGCGGCGGCACCACAATGGTCATTGACTTTGCCTGCCCGAACAAGGGCGAAACGCTCCAGTACGGTCTGGATCTGTGGCACAAAAAGGCGGACGGCAAGACCGCCTGCGATTACGGCTTCCATATGACGATTGACGATTGGAACGAGGACATTATTACGGAGCTTCCGAAGATGTTTGAGCAGGGCGTCAGCTCCTTCAAAATGTACATGACCTACCCTGCCATGATGATCGGTGATGAGGCGATGTTCCTTGCCCTGCGCAAGATGAAAGAGCTCGGCGGCATCGCCGGCGTTCACTGCGAAAATGCAGGCGTGATCGATGCCTTGGTCAAAGAAAAAAAAGCCAACGGCGAACTGACTCCGGACGCACATCCGAAATGCCGCCCGTCCATACTGGAAGCAGAAGCGATCAGCCGTCTGCTCAAGATGGCAAAGGTTGCGGATGTTCCCGTTGTGATCGTCCATCTTTCCAGTGAAGCCGGCTTGCGCGAGGTACAGGCTGCCCGTGCCCGCGGTCAGAAGGTCTATGTAGAAACCTGTCCGCATTATCTGCTGATGGACGACAGTCTTTACAGCAAGCCCAACTTTGAGGGTGCAAAATATGTCTGCGCACCTCCACTGCGGAAAAAGCTCGACAATGAGGTCCTGTGGCAGGCACTGGCTGACGGCGAAATTCAGACCGTTTCTACAGACCATTGCAGCTTCACTCTGAAGCAGAAGGATGCCGGGCGTGACGATTTTACCAATATTCCCGGCGGTATGCCCGGCGTGGAAACCAGAGGCGTTCTGCTCTATACCTACGGTGTTGCGACAGGCAGAATCCCCGCTGAACGCATGGTGGAGGTGCTTTCCGAGGCTCCCGCAAAGCTCTACGGTGCTTTCCCGCGCAAGGGTCAGATCGCAGCCGGTGCCGATGCGGATATCGTGGTCTATGATCCGTGCGGCAAGACCGTCATCACCGCAGCAGACCAGGTCGCCAATGTGGACTACGCGCCCTATGAGGGCACGGAGATCGCCGGACATATCGCACAGGTATGGCTGCGCGGCAAGCTGTCCGTGGAGGAAGGCAAAGTGCTGGAAGACCGCGGCGGTCAGTACATCCCGCGCGAAAAATCAAATTTGTAATATTCAGAGCTGCTCATGTTTGAGCAGCTCTTCAGACTGTCAAAAAAGTCCGTAACCGTCAAAATGAAGATAAGCATGAACAGATTTGTCATTGCGAGCCACCGCAGGTGGCGTGGCAATCTGTCCTTCAAGGTTTTGGATAAGGTAAAGAAATAAAA
>PITX01000303.1 GCA_017577345.1 Clostridiales bacterium | reverse complement strand
CCGCTTCCGCGCAGCATGGTCAGAACGGCACGCTTTTCATCCGGCGTATAGAGCGAATGCTCAAAGACCGCCTTGAGCTTTGCCTTGCCGCAAGCGAAGCGTACCAGCTCCTCCAGCTCTCTCTGCGCAACATCCAGACGGCCGGATTTGATCGCCAGCACATTGAGCGCGATATCGACCTCCGTTGCGCCGTTTGCCATGCACTCGCGCAGCTCAGCAAGCTTTGCCGCCTGCGACATACAGCCGTGCGGGAAGCCGATCGCGGTTCCGACGGCAACGGGACTGCCGAGCAGTGCCTCTCTTGCCGCAGGGACATAGTACGGGGCAACGCAGACCGCCGCGACGGAATACTTCCGTGCCACGGCGCACTCTGCCTTGATCTTCTCCAGTGTCGTGTCGGGATTGAGCAGAGAATGCTCCAGATGGGCGACCACATCCGCGCCGGTCACCAGTCCCGCAAGCGGAGCAGGTGCGGCGTCCATGTGGAAATACGCCATGACCTGACGCTCCACTTCTTTTCTGATTGCTTCTACATCCATTTAATGATACTCCCTGATCTCACCGTCGATGGTCAGATGGTCAATGACACCGCAGATCGTCAGATCGCCGATGCACTGGCGGCCGAGCAGAATATTCGCCGCGCCGCCATCCACATTGACGATGACAGTATCTCCGATGCCTGCATCTGCTACATCAAAGGCGATCGCCTGATTTCCGGTCATCCTGCCGTCCTCATCGAGATAGTCGATGATCATCAGCTTCTGCCCGTGAAATCCGACATCCTTGATCGTGGAAACGACATTTCCTACGACTCTTGCCAGCTTCATCCCATTCTCGGGAGGATTCCCTCGACATCATCATGCGGGGACGGGATCACATGGCAGCCGTACAGCTCGCCGACACGCTTTGCAGCCGTTGCACCGGCATCCACTGCCGCCTTGACTGCACCGACATCGCCGCGTACCATGACGGTGACGAGGCCGCTGCCGATCTGTTCCTTACCGATCAGATGAACATCTGCTGCCTTGACCATGGCATCGGCTGCTTCGATAGAGCCGATCAGACCACGGGTTTCTACCATTCCGAGTGCTAATTTCATAATGTTTCCTCCAAATTACTTTTTTGTGGCGGAACTCAGTTTCCGCCTGTTTCTTCGGGTTGGATCTCTACATTGTAAGAGTCGATAAAGCCGACGATGGCCGAATCGGCAGGAGTGCGCTTTGTACGGAACATCCGCCCTGCCTCCTTGGATCCGATCATGTAGACAAAATCGCCCTTGCCTGCCTGCCGGGTGGAATCCGCCGCAACTATCATTTTTGTTTTTTTGCCCTTTTCAATCAGCTGGACCACAAGGAGCGGAATACTCTCCAAGTTCGGCTCCTTCACGGTCGCAACGACCGTTCCGACGACCTGCCCGATATACATCGCTTAACCGATCGTGGGCAGGATGCCCTCGACATCATCATGCGGGGACGGGATCACATGGCAGCCGTACAGCTCGCCGACACGCTTTGCAGCCGTTGCGCCGGCATCGACTGCCGCCTTGACTGCGCCAACATCGCCGCGCACCATGACGGTAACGAGACCGCTGCCGATCTGCGTCTTACCGATGAGGTGAACATCTGCCGCCTTGACCATGGCATCGGCTGCTTCGATGGAGCCGATGAGACCGCGGGTTTCGACCATTCCGAGTGCTAATTTCATCGTTATATTCTCCTTCTTTTTCATAATAGCTTAGCCCATCGTCGGCAGAATGCCTTCGACATCGTCATGCGGGGACGGGATGACATGGCAGCCGTACAGCTCGCCGACCCGCTTTGCAGCCGTTGCACCGTCATCCTCTGCCGCCTTGACTTCGCCGACATCGCCGCGCAC